>NZ_JBQTHF010000031.1:0-103538 GCF_052390155.1 Actinokineospora sp.
GCGGGCGCGGCCCCGCGTCGGCGCGTGGTCGTCTCCCCGCCGTTGGACGCAGCCCGTGACGGCGCGCCCCGCCACCGCCGGGCCGCGCCTTTCGTGTTTCACGTGAAACAGCGGCAGTGGGCGGTGAGCCTGCGGGCGGGCACCAGCGGATCAGCGACAATCAACGGGCATGGTTTCACGTGGAACATCGGATGGGGCGCACCTGCATGACCAACGTTGACCGGGCCGACGTGGCCGCCGTCGCCGCGGCGGTGTTCGGGGATCGGCTGGACCGGGCGGAGCGGTTCGTGGCGCTGCTCGCCGAGCACGGGGTGGGGCGCGGACTCATCGGACCGCGCGAGGTGGATCGGCTGTGGGACCGGCACGTGCTGAACTCGGCGGTGGTCGGCGAGGTGCTCGCCGAAGGGGTCGGGGTGGTCGACATCGGCTCCGGCGCCGGCCTCCCGGGGATTCCGCTGGCCATCGCTCGACCGGACTTGACCGTCACCCTGGTCGAGCCGATGGCGCGGCGGGTGGCGTGGCTGGACGAGGTCGTGGAGACTCTCGAACTGTCGTCGGTCACCGTGGTGCGGGGCCGGGCCGAGGATCAGGCCGTCATCACCCGCGTCATCGGTGCCGATGTGGTCACCGCGCGGGCGGTCGCCCCGTTGGCGAAGCTCTGTGGATGGTGCCTGCCGTTGCTGCGCGCAGGTGGCGCACTCGTTGCCCTCAAGGGGGCGAGTGCCGCCGAGGAGATCGAGCGGGACCGTCAGGCAGTGGCTCGGCTCGGCGGTGGCGAACCGCGGATCGAGACCTGTGGCGCCGCCGTACTCGACGTGCCGACGACGGTGGTCGTCATCGAACGCGTGAAGTCTGCGGGCGGGCGCGACCGGCCCCGGCGGACAAGGAAGGATCAGGGTGCACACCGAGCCTGAGAACGGAGCGAGGATGTTCCACGTGAAACAACGGCCGACGCGACCGGTACCCGGGAGGTGTGCGCGCCGGTGAACCAGCCCTCTCCCGCCTCCGTGTCCGGGTGGACGCCCATCGCCGAGGAAGCCGCTCGGGCCACTCGGCTGAAGCACCCGGACCAGATGTTCCCCCGCCCCACGCACCGCAGGGTGCTGACCGTCTCCAACCAGAAGGGTGGCGTCGGCAAGACGACCAGCACGGTCAATCTGGCCGCCGCACTCGCCATGCACGGGCTGCGGGTCCTGGTGATCGACCTCGACCCGCAGGGCAACGCCAGTACCGCGCTCGGGGTGGACCACCGGTCCGGTACCCCGTCGGTCTACGAGGTGCTGCTCGGCGAAGTCACCCTCGCTGACGCCGCTCAGGTGAGCGACCAGTCGGACCGGCTGTTCTGCGTGCCCGCGACGATCGACCTCGCGGGTGCCGAGATCGAGCTCGTCTCGATGGCCGCGCGCGAGTCTCGCCTCAAGGAAGCGCTGTCCGACGAGGCGCTGGACCAGCTCAACCCGGACTACGTCTTCATCGACTGCCCGCCCTCGCTCGGCCTGCTGACGGTCAATGCGATGGTGGCCGCGGCGGAGGTGCTCATCCCGATCCAGTGCGAGTACTACGCCCTGGAGGGGCTTAGCCAACTCCTGCGCAACATCGAGCTGGTGCAGGGGCACCTGAACCGCACGCTCGTGGTCTCCACGATCCTGCTGACGATGTACGACGGCCGCACCAAGCTCGCCGACCAGGTCACCTCGGAGGTGCGTCACCACTTCGGCGACACCGTCCTCAAGACCGTGATCCCGCGCAGCGTGAAGGTGTCCGAGGCCCCCGGCTACGGGCAGACCGTGCTGGCGTACGACCCCGGTTCCCGGGGCGCCATGAGCTACCTGGACGCCGCCCGCGAGGTAGCCGAGCGAGGAGCGGAGCCGCCGCAATGACCGGACCAGCCGGACGTAAGGGCGGGCTGGGCCGCGGGCTGGCCGCCCTCATCCCCCAGGGCCCGCCGACGGGGTCCGCCGCGGGCGGGCTGAAGCTGCCGATGCCGCCTGCCCGCAATGGCGGCGGCCCGGTGGCCGAAGTCGAGCACAGCGGCACGGTCGCGGGCGCGGTGTACCGCGAGATCCCCACCAGCTCGATCAAGGCGAACCCGAAGCAGCCGCGCCAGGCGTTCGACGAGGACGCCCTCAGCGAGCTGGAGCACTCGATCCGCGAGTTCGGGCTCATGCAGCCCATCGTGGTGCGGGAGCTGGGCGAGGACAGCTACGAGCTCGTCATGGGCGAGCGGCGGCTGCGGGCCTCCCAGCGGGCTGGGCTCGACCGGATCCCCGCCATCGTCCGGCAGACCGCCGACGACGCGATGCTGCGCGACGCGCTGCTGGAGAACATCCACCGGGTGCAGCTCAACCCGCTGGAGGAGGCCGCCGCGTATCAGCAATTGCTGGACGAGTTCGCGGTGACGCACGAGGAGTTGGCGTCCCGGATCGGCCGCAGCCGACCGGTCATCACCAACACCATCCGGCTGCTGAAACTGCCCCTGCCCGTGCAGCGGCGCGTGGCCGCGGCCGTGTTGTCGGCCGGGCACGCTCGCGCGCTGCTGGGTCTGGACGACCCGGGCGCGCAGGAAGAGCTGGCGACGCGGATCATCGCGGAGGGTCTGTCGGTGCGGGCGACCGAGGAGGCGGTCACGCTGGCCAAGGGCGCTCCCCCGGCGAAGGCCAAGCCCGCCGCGCGCAAGCCGATGCAGGCGCCGGGCCTCCAGGCGGTCGCCGAGCGGCTGTCCGACCGGTTCGACACCCGGGTCAAGGTCGAACTCGGGCGCCGGAAAGGTCGGATTGTGGTCGAATTCGGCTCGGTTGACGATCTTGAACGCATCGTCGACATGATGGCGGAAAACGGGATAAATCGGACATGAAAACGTCGCAGGGAACCATACCGGGTAGTTACGTCACGGTGACGATGGCTCTGTGTCAGACGAATTTCACTCAGCGTACGCGAGTGATCGCGCGATCCACGAGCCCGGCGTAGATCGCGCCGAACGACCGACCGGCCGCCTCGATCGCCATCGGCACGAGCGAGGTCTCGGTCAGCCCGGGCGAGAGGTTCACTTCGAGGAAGTGGACGGCACCGTCGGCGTCCACGATCGCGTCGGTGCGGGAGACGTCGCGGAGCCCGAGCAGCCGGTGCGCCGACACCGCGAGGTCGGCCACCGCGGCGGCGGTCGGCGCGTCGAGCCGGGCAGGCGTGTGGAAGGTGGTCAGCCCGGCGGTGTAGCGGGCGGTGTAGTCGTAGACCCCGGTCTCCGCCGCGATCTCGACCGCGGGCAGCGCCTCTGGACCGTCCGGTCCCTCGACAACCGTCACGGCCACCTCGACCCCGGCCACGAACCGCTCCGCGAGCACCGTGTCGCTGTAGGCCAGGCAGCCGACCATCGCGGTCGGCAGATCGGCCGCGGCGCGCACCACCTGGGCGCCGAGCGCGGAGCCGCCCTGGTCGGGCTTGAGCATCATCGGCAGCCCCAGCCGCTCGACCATGGCGTCGAGCACCGGGCGCGCACCCAGCTCGCGGAACGTGCTGTGCGGCAGGACTACCCAGTCGGGGGTCAGCAGGCCCGCGCGCGCCAGCTCGGCCTTGGCACTGGGCTTGTCCCACGCGCGGCGGCAGGCGTCGGAGTCGCTGCCGACGTACGGGATGCCCAGCAGCTCCAGGATCGTCTGGATGGAGCCGTTCTCCCCTTCACCGCCGTGCAGCGCGATCATCACCGCGTCCGGCCGGTGCTCGCGCAGTCGCGTCAGCAGCGACGCGTCGGCGTCCCACTCCGCCACCGTGAGCCCGACGGACCGCAGCGCCGCGGACACCCGACGCCCCGACCGCAGTGAGACATCGCGCTCGTGCGACAAACCCCCGGCGAGCACGGCTACCGAACGATCGGTCAAGGCTGACTCCTCGAATGTCCACAGTGGAGTGACGGGTGGCGCCCTGACGACGGTACACCGCACCCGCCGACGGTCAGGCGGTGTCCGGCGCGGGCGTCTGCGGGCCGGACAGCGACCGACTCGTGGTCGGGCCGAAGGTGTTGAGCAGTTCGATCTCGTCGGCGAGCACCCCGGCGAGCCTGCGCACCCCCTCCGAGATCCGCTCCGGCGGCGGGTAGCAGAACGACAGCCGCATCTGCCTGCTGCCGAAACCGTCGCCGTAGAAGCCGGTTCCCGGCACGTACGCCACCCGGGCGGTGACCGCGCGCGGCTGCATCGCTTTGGTGTCAACGCCTTCCGGCACCGTCATCCAGACGAAGAAGCCACCGTCCGGCCGCGTCCACGTGCAGCCCGCGGGCATGTGCTGCTCCAGACCAGCCAGCAGCGCGTCGCGGCGCTCGCGGTACATCGCCTGGAACGACTTGATCTGACCCTTCCAGTCATGGGTGGCCAGGTAGCGCGAGACGATCAACTGGTTGAGTGTGGGCGCGCACAGCGCGGCCGACTCGGCGGCCAGCACCAGCTTCTCCCGCACGGCGTGCGGCGCCAGCGCCCAGCCGACCCGCAGGCCGGAGGCGAAGGTCTTGGAGAACGAGCCGAGGTAGACCACGTTGTCGGTGTCCATCGACCGCAGCGCCGGATAGACCTGGCCGTCGAAGCCGAGCAGGCCGTACGGGTTGTCCTCGATGACCAGCACGCCGTGCCGGGCGCAGATGTCGAGCACCTCGGCCCGGCGCGACACCGCCAGCGTCACACCGGCCGGGTTCTGGAAGTTCGGGATCGTGTAGAGGAACTTGACCCGCCTGCCCGCCCGCTCGGCGGCGGCCAGCGCGGCCCGCAGCGCGTCTGGCAGCAGGCCGTGCTCGTCCATGGCCACATGTCGGACGTCGGCCTGGTAAGAGGCGAACGTGCCCAGCGCGCCGACGTAGGACGGGCCTTCGGCGAGCACGATGTCACCGGGGTCGCAGAAGATGCGGGTGACCAGGTCGAGCGCCATCTGGGAGCCCACGGTGACCACCAGGTCGTCCGGGTGGCCGGAGATGCCCTCCAGGGCCATGACCTCGCAGATCTGCTCGCGAAGCTGCGGCACGCCGTGCGCCGAGCCGTACTGCAGCGCGGTCAGGCCCTCCTCGGCGATGATCGAGCCGACCTGCTCGGACAGCGACTGCAGTGGCAGCGCGGCCAGGTTCGGCATACCGCCCGCCAGCGAGACCACCTCGGGCCTGCTGGCCACCGCGAACAGTGCCCGCACCTCGGAGGCCGTCATGCCCGCCGCACGCGCCGCGTACCGGTGCAGGTGCGGATCGAGGCTGCGGGCGCCGGGTCTTTCGGGTGGCTGTCCAGGCGTCGTCATCGGGTGCTCCGTTGGTGCAGGTAGACCGATCGAGTGTAACCGGACAGGTGACGTAGCCCTGATATTCGGGCCCGCGGTTCCGGTGTACGTCACAGCGCCCTATCCTGGTCCCGGGTAACTCGCCGTCCCTTTCACGGGCGCGCGATCGGTTCGCTCGGGCGGGGAGGTTGGGTGTCGCGACGCGTCGTCAGCGTCACGCTGGACAACCTGGAACATCTTCCGAAGCACTGCCGCGGATGTGTGTACTGGGAACTGGCGCCGCACCTGAAGGAACAGGCCGAGGAGTTCGGCACCACCGAGCTGGAGAAGGAAGCCTGGGTCTCCAGCGTGCTGCTGGAATGGGGCTCCTGCGGCCGGGTCGTCTACAGCGACAAGCTGCCGGTTGGGTTCGTCTTCTACGCCCCGCCGAACGCAGTGCCCCGCGCGTCGGCCTTCCCGACCTCGCCGGTCAGCGCGGACGCGGTCGTGCTCACCGGCTTCCACGTGCTCCCCGAGTTCCGCGCGGGCGGCCTGGGCCGGATGCTGGTGCAGTCGGTCGCGAAAGACCTCACCCGGCGCGGCGTCAAGGCCATCGAGGCGTTCGGAAACGCCCGGCCCGATGAGGAACGGTCCTGCGTGGTGCCCGCCGAGTTCCTGACCAGCGTCGGATTCAAGACCATCCGGCCGCACCCGCTGTGGCCGCGGCTGCGCCTGGAGCTGCGGACGGCCATCACTTGGAAGGAAGACGTCGAGGCCGCGCTGGAGCGCCTGCTGGGCACCGTCTCGGTGACCACGGCCAGCCCGATCCTGCAACGCTGAGCGAGGCCCGCTACTCGGCCTTGGCCAGCTCGTGCGCGAGCACGTCGGCGAAGGTGAAACTGCCGGTCGGCTGGTCGTTCTCGCCCAGCAGGTAGAGCCGCTTGACGGCGACCAGGATGCCCTCGGCCACCACGTCGCGGAAAGCCGGGTCGCTGAGCCGGGCGCGGTCGTCGTCGTTGGTCAGGTAGCCGATCTCGATGCGCACGGCCGGACACCGGGTGAGGCGCAGGATATCCCACGTCTTCGGGTGGGCGCCGCAGTTGTGCAGGCCCGTGCGCATCACCAGCTCACGCTGGATCAGCCCGGCCATCGCCTCACCCAGGGTGGACGTCGCGCCGTTGCCGGTGCCGAAGTGGAAGCACGCCACGCCCTGGGCCAGCGGCGAGACATTGCGGTCGGCGTGCAGCGACAGCACCAGGTCGGCGCCCGCCTCGTTGGCGAAGTTCGCCCGGTCGCCGTCGTCGGGGCACTGGTCGGGGCCGCGGGAGAGCAGCGACTCCATCCCGGTGGCCACCATCCGGCCCTCCAGCCGGGTGGCCAGGTCCCACATCAGCTCGGACTCGTTGACCCCGTCGACGGACACACCGGTGTCGGCACCGCCGTGGCCAGGGTCGATGACGATGCGCTTGCCACGCAGGCGCGGCCCGGACTTGCGCACGACCTCCTGCTCGCGCATCAGGACCGGGCGGCCGCCGCGGGCCCGCGGCGAGGCGAGCTGGCGCAGCGCGCGGACGGTCTCCGGGCCGCAGATGCCGTCGACGGTGAGCCCGTAGTCGCGCTGGAAGTTGCGCAGCGCGGACTCGGTCTGCGCGCCGAACACCCCGTTCGGGCGGCCCGCGTCGTAGCCCAGCTCCAGCATGCGCTCCTGCAGCGTGGCCACGTCGTCGCCGGTGATCGGGGCGGACACCATGAACGCCAGCGGCCTGCCGCCGAGCTGGTGGGTCGCGTCGCGCAACGCGCGGTAGGTCGCCGGGCCGACGAGACCGTCGGTGATCAGACCCCGCTGCTGCTGGAAAGTTCGAATCGCGTGCTCCATGACCGGGTCGAACGCCCCCTGGTCGAGCACACCATTGGCAGGAGGCATCAGGCCCAGCGCTGCGAGCGTGGACCGAACCTCGGCTACTGCCGGCCCCCCATCACCGCGGCGGAGTACCCGCATGCACCCTCGCTTTCGACGTCTGGCACCGGAGAAAACCTCCGGTGCGAATCCCGACAGCTCATCATTGTGCACTGCCGGACTTCACTGGCGTAGCAGGGTGGGTGGGCGGGTCGCACAGCCGAACCCGGGGTCCTGCGACTACAACGAGACGCATGAACCCCGGGTTCAGGTTGCCTGAGTCAGGCGAGAAAGTCCGCAAGGTCGGACAGTAGAGCCGCCTTCGGTTTCGCGCCGACGATCGTCTTCACCGGCTTGCCACCGTGGAACACGATCATCGTGGGCACCGACATGATCTGGTAGTCGCGGGCGATGCCCGGGTTCGCGTCGATGTCGAGCTTCGCGACGGTGATCTTCTCCCGGTGCTCGGCCGCGATTTCCTCCAGCACGGGGGCGACCATCCGGCAGGGCCCGCACCAGGTGGCCCAGAAGTCCACGATCACGGGCTTCTCGCTGGTCAGGACGTCGTCGGCGAACGAGTTGTCGGTGACGGTGACGGTGTTACCGGCCATCTTCTCTCCCTGGGTGTGCGGTGTCGGCTCAGTTGGTGGCGCCGGGGCCGTAGCCGCCGCCGACGAGTTCGGGGGCGATCGCGGCCGCGCCGCTCTCCGCGCGCTCGGCCAGCCAACGCTCGGCGTCGATGGCCGCGGCGCAGCCGGACCCGGCAGCGGTGATGGCCTGCCGGTAGGTGTGGTCCACGAGGTCGCCCGCGGCGAACACGCCGTCGATGTTGGTGTAGGTGCTCTGGCCCGTGGTGAGCACGTAGCCCTCGTCGTCCAGGTCGACCTGGCCGTTGACCAGCGCGCTGCGCGGATCGTGGCCGATGGCGACGAAGAACCCGGTCACGTCGAGCACGGAGATCTCACCCGTGCGGGTGTCCCGCAGCCGCAGACCCTTGACGGTGGTGTCGCCGAGCACCTCGGTGACCTCGGTGTTGAGCTGCCAGCGGATCTTCTCGTTCGCCCGGGCCCGCTCCAGCATGATCTTCGACGCCCGGAACTCCTCGCGGCGGTGCAGGATCGTCACCGACCGGGCGAAGCGGGTGAGGAAGGTGGCCTCCTCCATCGCGGAGTCGCCGCCGCCGAGGACGGCGATGTCCTGGTCGCGGAAGAAGAAGCCGTCGCAGGTGGCGCAGGCGGACACGCCGCGGCCGAGCAGCTCCTGCTCACCGGGCACGTTCAGGTAGCGCGCGGCAGCGCCCATGGCGAGCACGACAGCCTTGGCCGCGTAACGGACGCCGTTCGCGACCACGTACTTGACCTCGCCGGTCAACTCGACGGACTCGACGTCCTCCGAGCGCAACTCGGCACCGAACCGCTCGGCCTGGGCGCGCATCTGCTCCATCAGGTCCGGGCCCATGATCCCGTCGCGGAACCCGGGGAAGTTCTCCACCTCGGTGGTGGTCATCAGGGCGCCGCCGAACTGCGATCCCTCGAACACCAGGGGATCGAGCTGAGCCCGCGCGGCGTAGACGGCCGCGGTGTACCCGGCCGGCCCAGAACCGACGATGATCAGGTTTCGGATCTGGTCCACATCCGCAGGCATCTGCCCTCCATCGACCTCCGCCGGACGCTGGCTGTCCGGTCGCATTGGTGTCAACGCGATCGTAGGCGTCGGTTGTTCCGGGGAGATCAGTGATGGGCCGCACTGGGCACGATCGGCGTCAGCGACCGATCGTGTCGTTGAACAGCGCGGTGCAGTCGGGCTCGACGACCACTACCCGCAGCTTGCCGAACTCGCCGGCGGTCAGCAGCGCCATGATGCCGGGCTTGCCGTCCAGGGTGATCGGGCGGACGCCGATCGTCTCGGCCTTCGCCGGGTCGACGCCGTTCGCGGTGAGGCACTTGTCCAGGCCCACCTGGTTCTTCAGCGCGCCGTACTCCTTGGTGTTGCCCACCTTGCCCGCCGCCGTGCCGATGTCGTCGCGGGTGACGGCGAGCGGCGCCTCGGCGCTGCCCGCGGGCGGTGTCGGGGTGGTGTTCGTGATCGCGGCGGCCGTGCCGCCGGTGGTCTGCTTGGCCGCGGGGATGACCACGACGGTCACCGCCACCGCGGCGGCCGCGGCGCTCAGCACACCCACGCCCCAGGTCACCCGCTTCGTGCGCTTGCGGCGCGCCTGCGCCAGGTCTACGACCGGGGCGGGCGGGGGTGGCTGCTGCTGGACGGCGACACCGCCGCCGAACGCGCGGTGTGCCTCGGCGGCCAGCGCGGCGTCCAGGCTCGCGGCGAACCGGGCTGGCATCGGCGCAGCGGGCGCCGCACTCAGCTCACCCAGGCCGACCTTGACCGAGTCGAGCGCGTCGATGATCACCCTGGCGTCCGGGTCGGCGTCGACCCGCGCCCACAACCGGGCACTCTCCTGCGGGTCGAGGACCCCCGCGTGCAGATCGGCCAGCAGGTCGACAGACCACGGCGGGCCGTCGGGGCCCAAGGTGCCCCGAATCTCGTCCGTCATCGTCCCTCCCAGTGGCGCCTGCTCGGCACATCTCGCCTGTCGATAGCGTCACCTGGGACGTTCGCATCTGCATCGGGGTTCCGAAGATGCCCGAGAACTTTGGCCAGTTTGGCGCGACCCCGGGCACACCGGCTTTTCACCGTTCCCTCGGCGATGCCGAGCATTTTCGCGGTCTCCGCGACCGAGTAGCCCTCGACGTCGACCAGCACGATCGGCACCCGTTGCTCCTCGGACAGCTCCGACAACGCGGTCTGCACCACCAGCCGGGTCTCCCGCTCGGCCATGGCGTCGCGCGGGGTGACCGGCTCGCCGGGGCCCGCCTCGGGCAGCGGCACCGTGGGGCGGGCCTGCCTGCGGCGGACCCGGTCGAGGCAGGCATTGACCACGATGCGGTGCAGCCAAGTGGTGACCTGGGACTCCGCGCGGAACGAGCCCGCCGCCCGGAACGCGGAGATGAACGCCTCCTGCAGCGCGTCGGAGGCTTCTTCGGGGTCGCGCAGCGTGCGCAGCGCCACCGCCCACATCCGGTCCCGGTGCCTGCGCACCAGTTCGGCGAAGGCGCGTGGGTCTCCCGCGGCGTGGGCCGCGATGAGGTCGGCGTCCGAACTGGCGGCGGCGGTCACCCGGACAGCGTATCGGGCAGGCGCCGGATCGCCGTAACCCGCTTCGACCTGGGGTTTCGCCCGCGGTCACCGGGCGCGGACGAAACCGATCTCGGTCAGTTCGGAGACGTTGCCCTCGGCCAGCGTGGTGATCCAGATCAGCAGGTGCTCGGTGGGCTCGGCGGTGTCGAGCTGAAGCTTGGTCTGCCCGGCCTGCAGGGTGGCCCGGCCGATGAGCTTCGTCTCGGAGAAGCCCGGTTTCTCCGATGGCGCGGTGCGGATCTCCACGACGGTGCCGTCGCTCGGCGAGTCGATGATCACCTCGGCGAACGGGACGGGCTCGGCGAACGAGGCCATGATGCCGACGCCGGGTTTGAGCGCCGGGAACGGCCGCTGGTAGGTGTCGGTCCGCCAGGACGTCTTCTGGTCGTCGTCCACCGCGCGGTTCGCTCGGCGCGGGTTGTCCGGGGTGCCCTTGATGTTGTAGACCTGCACGCCAGCCGCCTTGATGGGCTGGCCGGGCTGCGGGGGCGCCGGGTTGTTGTTCTGGCCGCTGCCGGGGGCGGTGGCCACGACGGTCGGGCCGCCCGCGCCGGGCGCGTCGTCGCCGAAGAAGCTGATGAGCTGGATGCCGACCCAGGCGAGCACACCGACCGTGGCGACGGCCAGCGCCGTGACGCCGATCGCGAGCTTGCGGCGCTTGGCGCGGTCGTTGCTCGGCCTGCGCGTGGTCCAGACGGTGCCGTCGTCCTCGTAGTCGTCCGCGGCCTCGACGGCCTGGATGCGCTGGGTCTCGTCGTCGGCGACCTTGACCCGCTCCAGCACCCGGATCAGGCCCGCGCTGGTGCGGATGCCGCTCACCGCGTCGTCGGTGAGGCTGCGTACCGCGGCGACGGACAGCTCGTGCGGGATGTAGTGGAACAGCGCGCTCGGCGGGACGAGCAGGCCGTCGTGGCCGACCGGCGCGCGGGGAACGCCTTCCGGTCCGCCGGGCAGCGGCCACCGGCCGGTGAGCAGCAGGTAGAGGACCGCGCCGAGGCCGTGCACGTCGTCCTGCAGGGTGGCCTCGGCGAGCGGGCCGGGGAACGCGAGCAGCAGCGCGCCCTCCGGGGTGACCCGGATGCGCTGCGGATGGTCGACCCCCAGCACCAGGCCGGTGTGGTGGGCCAGCTCGACGGCCGCGGCCAGCGGCTCCAGCAGTCGGGCGGCGGTCGCGGGCGGCAGCGGGTGCTCGGTGATCAGGTCGATGATGTCGGTGCCCTGCGACCAGTCGGCCACCACGATGCCGAGCAGGCCCTCGGCGTCGTCGACGCCGTTGCCCACCCCGAGCACGTCGAGCACGCGGGCCTTGCCGGGGTGGGTGAGCTGTGCGGCGTGGGTCGCGCGCTCCAGGGTGCGGCGGGCGCTGTTCGCGGCCTGCTCGTCGGCCGGGTCGCCGACCAGCAGGGTGAGCGCGACATCGCGGCGGAGCTGCCCGTCCTGGGCGCGCCAGAGCTGGGCGTTGGCCCGCTGATCGACGCCGAACTGGGCGAGCAGCCGGTAGCGGCCCGCGCCGACGACGCCACCGGGAACGAGGAAGCCATCGCTGGGCCTACCGGCCGCGTCCTCGCCCGTGGGGTACTCGGTTCGCCTCGTCGTCACTGCTCTCTCCGGCCGGCTACTCGCCGACGAGCGTACGTGAAGTCGCTCCCCGGCCGGTGACGAACGGGGTCAGCCGCGGCGTACCAGACGGGTGATTCGGCTCGTCGCGGGCTTGAGTTCGGGCACCTTGAGCGCGGCGAGCACACCGAACGCGACCACGCCCGCGACCAGCCCCTGGATAACCAGCGCGACCCACGCCGTCAGTCGTGACTCCACCCCGGCAGGCAGCACCAATCGAGTGACGAGCCAGCCCGCGAGCACCCCGGCGAGCCCCGCGAACACGCTCTTCGCGATGACCTTGACGATCTTCTTGCTGTGCAGGTTGCCCAACCGCACCCACAGCCACATCTGGCCGAGCACCGCGCCGACGACGAAGGTCAGCGAGTTGACCAGCATGACGCCGATGACCACCTGGTCCGGCCGCACGAGCGCGCCGCACATGTAGAGCAGCGGGATCTTCACGATCGTCATCACGACCATGATCAGCGTGGGGGTGCGCGCGTCCTTCATCGCGTAGAAGACCCGCAACTGCAGCATGACCAGCGCGTACGGCAGCAGGCCGAACGCCGAGAAGGCGAGCGCGGTGCCGAGCCGCTGCGCCTCGGTGATGCCGGTCTCGCCCGCGTTGAACAGCGCGACGCCGATCGCCGAGCCCGCGATGGTGAGCACCGCGCTGATCGGGACCAGCATCACCGCGGACAGCCTGCTGCCGGTCGACAGGTCGTCGATGAGCCGCGGGGTGTCGCCGTCCGCGGCGGCCTTGCTCATCCGCGGCATGATCGCCGTGAGCAGGGAGACGCCGATGACGCCGTACGGGAGCTGGAACAGCAGCCACGCATTGCTGTAGATCGTGGCGCCGCCGTTGGACGCGGCGGTGAGCACCCGCTGGGTGATCACCATGCCGACCTGGCTGACGCCGACGTAGCCGAGGATCCACAGGGCCAGCCCGGCGAACTCCTTGAGCCGGGCGTCGAAGCCCCAGTTCCAGCGGAACGCGAACCCGATGCGCTTGAGCGCGGGCAGCAGCAGCAGCGACTGCACCACGATGCCGAGGGTGACGCCGATGCCCAGCACCAGCAGCTTGGTGTCGCCCATTCGCACCGGGTCGAGCGAGATTTCCCCCGGCACGACCGCGTAGAGCACCAGCGTCGCCATGATCACCAGGTTGTTGACCATGGGTGCCCACGCCGTCGGGCCGAACACGTGCCGGGCCTGCAGGATCGCCGAGAGCAGCGCGAACAGGCCGTAGAACAGGATCTCGGGCAGCAGCAGGTAGGCGAACGCGGTGACCAGCGCGGAGTTGGCCTCGCCGGTCGAGTCGTCGACGTAGAGGCCGGTGAACAGCGGGGCCGCCGCGATCGCGATGACCGTGCCGACGGCGAGGCCCGTCATCCCCACGGTGAGCAGCCGGTTCGTGTACGCCTGGCCACCGTCCGGGTCATCCTGCGACCGCACCAGCAGGGGCACCACGATGCTCGCCAGCACCCCGCCGAGCAGCAACTCGAAGACGATGTTGGGCAGCGTGTTGGCGATGGTGAAGGAGTCGCTGACCACGTTCGTGCCGACCAGCCAGGCGAGCATCACCTTCCAGCCGAAGCCCGTGATGCGGCTGACCAGCGTGGCGACCGCCATCGACCCACTGGCGCGGGCCAGCGAGGGCACCTCCCGCTTCTGTGCGCCCTGCTCCACGGTGGCCGTCCTCGCTCTACTCGCTGACCGGGGTTCTAGAGGTCCTGGAGGCCACTGCCTTCCGCGGCGGCGTTGGCGGTCCGCGCCGCCCGCACCCTGCGGAACAGCCGCAGGCCCACGAGCAGCACCAACGCCCCCGCGGCCGTGCCGGTGACCACGATGGTGATGCTGCCGTAAGAGGTGGAGTTGAGTTCCACCCGGGAGGTCCCGCCGAGGGCCGTGCCGTTCTCGGTGGTGAGGTAGACGTCCACGGTGAACCGGCCCGCCCGGGTGACCTTCGTGGGCAGATAGCGGTTGATGCCGAGCCGCGCGGGGATCTTGACGAAGATCGTCTCCTCCGGCCGCAGCCCGGGCGTGTCGCCCAGGTTGATCCGGGCGAGCACGGACACGGGCAGCGCGTTGGTGATGTAGACCGGGATCGGGCTGTCCGACGAGGCGAGCGTGAGCGGTCTGCCCGGGTCGTTGACGGTGACCTGCGAGAGCAGCGCGGCGAGCTGGTCGGAGACGGCGCGCGCGGCGTCCGCGGCCGCCTCGGGCCGGTCGCGCCAGCCGGTGGAGGTGGCCCGGATCAGGCCGAGTTGCAGTGGCGCGACCAGCACGGCCGGGTCGACCTGGACGGTGTCGTCCTCGGTGAACACGTTCTTGATCAGCTCGCGCTGGACGGCGTTGATCCGGGCGACCTCCGCGGTGACCGGCGCGGGGATCTCCGCGCCGCTGTCCTGCGCGTTGTAGTCCAGCCCGGACGCGGTGCCCTGGTCGGCGCCCTCGACCAGGGACGGCAGGCTCAGCGGCCGTACGTAGCCCTGGGCGGTGAGCTGTTGGACCGTCCGCAGGAACATCGTCAGCTCGTCCATGGACGCCGACCAGCGTCGCGGCGGGGCGACGAGCACGGGCTGGCCGGGCGCGGCCTGGAAGGCGCCCCGGAACACCAGGGTGGCCAGCCCGTTCTGCGCAGGCGCTGTCTTGAACCCGGCGAGGCCGACCTCGGCGCGCGGCGCCAGCGAGGACGCGACCAGTTCGTCGTAGGGGATGGCGCGCAGCGCGTTGCCGCCGAGGGTGTACGGCGCCGCGCCCGTTGTCCGCTGCAGCCTGGTGGCGTCGGCGAGCACGGTGGTGCGCCGGGCGCTCGACAGGTCGGCGAGGGTGCGCTGGTCGAGGGTGCCGCCCGCGGGCCAGACCACGCCGGGCAGCGGCTTGACCCCGAGCACCTCCTCCACCTGCGACGACGCCGACATCGCGAGGGTCTGCAGGTCGACGGTGTCGGACCGGGACAGCGCGACCAGGTCGGCGTCGGCGAACGGCAGCGCGACGACGCACTGGCCGCGGGTCAGTTCGCGCACCCGGGACAGCCACAGCTCGGCGGTGCCCGAGCCCCGGCCGTCGACCACGCCGCTGCCGGTGCGGACCTGGTAGCCGGAGATCATCGCCTGCACGGTGCCGATGAGGTCGGGGTCGATGGCGAAGCACAGCGAGCGGAGCAGCGTCGGGTCGGCCGCCGCCGCCGACTGTACGGCGCTGACCAGCGTGAACAGCCTGCCGCCGGTGCCCAAGGATGCGGTGAGGCCGTCGTCGGAGAAGATCGTCGGCCCGCCGTCCGGCCGGGTCTCGATCCGGCGCGGCTGGTCGTCCACGAGCGGCCAGAGCAGCCCGAGCCGGGACGGGTCGGCAGGAGGGGGCACCGCGCCCCCGCCGGACACCGACAGCACGGGCAGCAGCAGGCTCAGCGCGCCGACGCGCTCGGTGCGGCCGAAGTCGGGCACGCCGTTGATGTTCACCGCGATGGGGTAGACGCCCGGCTTGTCGACGCGCAGCGCGCCGCGCTCACCGCCGAGCGGCACCGTCAGCGCGAAGTCGGCGGTCTGGCCGGGCTCCAGCACCCCCGTGATGTCCTGGAACGCCGAACTGGCGGTCGGGCGGCTCGCCGCGGAGGTCTCCTGCGGCTCGGCGAGTGCCTGGCGCAGCTTGGGTTCGGTGTCGAGGACGTCGCCGCGCTGGAGCCGGACTTCGAGCCGCTCGACCTTGCGGTCACCCGTGTTGGTGATTTTGCCGGACACCGTGACGGTCTGCGCGGACGCGTCGACCACGCGCGGCGACACCCGGTCCAGCTCGACGCGCATCCGGCTGCTCGGCTGCTGTGCCGCCGCCGGGGCGCCGAGCAGGACCAGGCCCGCGGCCAGCGCGGTGAATCCCGCGCGGCGCAGTCGAGAGATCACGGAGTGTCTCCAGTCATCGAGTCAGCCTCGTCCGACTTCGGATAGCTGCCGCTTCTCACTGGATCGGGTGACAGCGGTTGCTCGGAGAGTAGTTGTCTGGCTTTGCGGACCAACCGCCGCTCGTCGGCGTACGCCAGCCTGGTCTCCAACTCGTCGAGCGCCACCCAGGCGACCTCGGTGACCTCCAGGTCGGCGTCGGACAGCTCGTAGGAGTGCGCGACCAGCAGGAAGTGGTGGACCGTCTTGTGGATGCGCTTGGTGCCGTCGGCGATGAACCAGTAGTCGATCGTGCCGAGCGGGCGCACCACCTCGCTGTCGATCCCGGTCTCTTCGGCGACCTCGCGCACGGCCGTCTGCGCCGCGGTCTCGCCGGGCTCGATGTGGCCCTTGGGCAGCGACCAGAGCAGCCTGCCGCGCCGGTCGAGCCGCCCGATGAGCGCCACCCTGTCGGTCTGCACGTCGACCACGAGCCCGCCCGCGGAGGTCTCGTCGACGGTCGTCAGCTTGCGGGTGCGGCGCCGAAACCGGCGCCCGGACCGGGCACCTCGGGACCTGCCGGACGACGTGGGCATGTCCGCGATGGTAGTGCGATCGGCGCAATCGGGACGGGCGTCGGACGAGCCTGTGGATGGCCGGCTACGCTGGTTCACCGTGTCCAGAACGTCGGCTGCCCAGAACGCTGTGGTGGAACTGTTGCGCGTGTCCCCTGTCGCGGATGACCTTGCCGACCGGTTCGGCAAGGCCGGTCACCGCCTCTACCTGGTCGGCGGCAGCGTCCGCGACGCGATGCTGGGCAGGCTCGGCAACGATCTCGACTTCACCACCGACGCCCGCCCCGAGCAGATCATGCGGATCGTCACCGGCTGGGCGGAGGCGATCTGGGACACCGGCATCGCCTTCGGCACGGTCGGCGCGACCAAGCACGGCAACACGTGCGAGATCACCACCTTCCGCGCCGACGCCTACGACCGCGTGTCGCGCAATCCCGAGGTCCAGTTCGGCTACTCCATCGAGGCCGACCTGGTTCGCCGCGACTTCACGGTCAACGCGATGGCCATCGACTTGTCGACAAAGCTCTTCATCGACCCGCACGACGGCCTGTCCGCGCTGGCCGAGCGCAGGCTCGACACCCCCGCGACCCCGCAGGAGTCGTTTGCCGACGACCCCCTGCGGATGCTGCGCGCCGCCCGGTTCGTCAGCCAGCTCGGCTTCACCCCGGCGCCGCGCGTGCTCGAAGCCCTGGCGTCGATGAACGCGGAGATCACCCGGATCACCCCGGAGCGGGTGCAGGCCGAGCTGTCCAAGCTGCTCTGCGGCGCACACGCGCGCACGGGCGTCGAGCTGCTGGTCGACAGCGGGCTCGCCGACCACGTGCTGCCCGAGCTGCCCGCGATGCGCCTGGAGATCGACGAGCACCACCAGCACAAGGACGTCTACGAGCACTCCCTGGTCGTGCTCGACCAGGCGATCGCGCTGGAAGAGCCGGGCACCGCGCCCGACCTCGTGCTGCGGCTTGCCGCGCTGCTGCACGACATCGGCAAGCCGGACACCCGCAGGCTCATCCCGGGCGGCGGCGTGAGCTTCCACCACCACGAGGTGGTCGGCGCCAAGATGGTCCGCAAGCGGATGAAGGCGCTGCGGTACGCCAAGGACATCACCGAGGACGTCGCCAAGCTGGTGTTCCTGCACCTGCGGTTCCACGGCTACGGCAAGGGCGAGTGGACCGACTCGGCCGTGCGCCGCTACGTCACCGACGCCGACGACCTGCTCCCCCGGCTGCACAAGCTCGTCCGCGCCGACTGCACCACCCGCAACCGGCGCAAGGCCGCCGCGCTGCAGCGCACCTACGACGACCTGGAGACCCGGATCGCGCGGATCGCGGCCGACGAGGACCTCGCGCGGGTGCGCCCGGACCTCGACGGCAACGAGATCATGCGGCTGCTCGACCTGCCGCCCGGCCCGCTCGTCGGCCAGGCGTGGAACCACCTCAAGGAGCTCCGGCTCGACCACGGCCCGATGGCGCACGACGAGGCCGTCGCCGCGCTGCGCTCGTGGGCGCGCTCGCGCGGCCTAGGACCTGCGGGTGACCACGACGAAGCCTGCCAGTCCGGCGAGGTAGCAGACCCCGGCGGCGGCCACGAGCCCGCGTGAGGCCCCGTCGGGCGTGACCACCAGCGCGCCGAGTGCGACGGACACCACCTGGGCGACGTTGAACAGCGTGTCGTAGAGCGCGAACACCCGGCCGCGCACCTCGTCGCCGATGTCGCGCTGCACGGCCGCGTCCACGCACAGCTTCACGATCTGCCCCGCGAACGAGATCAGCAGCGCGGCGGCGAGCGTGGTGGGCATGGTCATCGGCAGGCCGAGGCCGACGATGGCGACCGCGCCCAGCACCAGCGCCGCACACATCGTCCGACGCCTGCCGAAGTGCGCGACGATCCGGGCCGTGGTCAGCCCGGCGATCAGGATGCCGAGGCCGAACAGGCCCGCCACCTGGCCGAGTCCGCCCAGGCCCGCGTCGAACCGGAACCGCATGAGCAGCACGGTGAGCAGCAGCGCGATGCCGAACGCGGCCCGGTGGGCCAGCAGCGCGACGAACCCGGCGAGCACGCTGGGGGTGCGGATCGCGGCCCGGCCGCCGTCGAACAGGCCGCGGGCGATCGCGATCACGGTCTGCGGGGGTTCATCGACTTCGTCCGGGCCGAGCGCCCCGCGGGCGAAGCGGACCGCGAACCAGGCCGCCGCGACTGAGCCCAGCACGGCCACCGCGGTGGTCAGCCCCGAGCCGACGTCGTCCTGGCCGAACAGCGCCCGCAGCCCGACCGCGCACCCGGCCCCGGTCACCGCGACGACCGCGCCGAACGTCGTGGCCAGCGCGTTCGCCTCCACGAGAGTGCGCACGGGCACGACGTGCGGCAGCGCGGCCGAGAGCCCGGAGCCGACGAACCGGCTGATCCCGATGACCACCAGCGCCAACACGAACAGCGTGGTCCCAGCCGAGCCCAGCGTGACCGTCATCGCGGCGACGATGATCAGGGCGCCACGCAACAGGTTGGCCGCGACGAGCACGCGGCGGCGGTCCCAGCGGTCGAGCAGCGCCCCCGCGAACGGCCCGACCAGGGAGTACGGCAACAAGAGCGCGGTGAAACCAGCCGCGATGGCCAGCGGGTCGGCCTGGCGCTCGGGGTTGAACAGCACGGCGCCCGCGAGCCCGGCCTGGAACAACCCGTCGCCCCACTGCGCGGCGAAGCGGCTGTAGAGCAGGCGCCGGAACCCGGGGATCGCGAGCAGCGTGCGCGCGCCGACCCGGGCGTGATGGGGCTCGGCGTGCGCACTCGCGGTGTCCGCGGACGTGCTCACAGCGGCTCAGCCTACGGGGCGGACACAAAGGAATGGGCGGCCCCGCACTGGGGACCGCCCATCCAGCCGACACCCGGTCGCCTCACGGCGAGTGGCACGACGTGGCTCCAGCCGAACGGTATTCCACGAAGGCGTTTCTGATTGAGCCCGGGGGACACGGTGGTGCCGACCGTCTCCTCAACGTGCGGCCGACCGATGTTGTTCCCGGACCCGGCTGGCTGGCGGGTGCGGCAACTGTTGGGGACGCCGCTGCTGGTCGCGGCGCTCAGCTTGCTCGACGGGTCGATGTCTTGGTCGCTGCACGGTGGGTCTCCGGCTGGAGCTTGTTTTGCGGACCTGGCTGGTTGCCTGCCGGGCGGGGTGGTCGTGATGGGATCATGTTGGGTGTGCCGCCTGATGTAGCCGTCGAGCCGGGGACGCTGCTGGTCGCGGCGCCCAGCCTGCTCGACACCAATTTCCGTCGCACGGTCGTCTACGTGATCGACCACCGCGGCGAAGGCACGCTGGGGGTCGTGCTCAACCGGCCGAGCGATATCCCCGTCGAAGAGGTGCTCCCCATCTGGGGCAGGCACGTCACCCAGCCCGGTGCGGTGTTCGTCGGCGGGCCGGTCGAACAGAAGACCGCCCTGTGTCTCGCCGCGATGCGCACGGGCGAGCGGGTCGACGGCGTCACCGGTCTGATCGCCGTCCGTGGCCCGGTCGCCCTGGTCGACCTCGACGCCGACCCGGACATCCTCGTCCCCAAGTTCCGCGGCATGCGCGTCTTCGCGGGCTACGCGGGCTGGGACGTCGGCCAACTGGCAGGCGAGATAGAACGCGGCGACTGGATAGTGGTCCCCGCCTTACCCGACGACGTTCTTGCGCCCGCCGAGGAAGACCTGTGGGGTCGGGTACTGCGCCGCCAGGGTATGCCGCTGGCCCTTCTGGCCACCCACCCAGGCGACGTGAAGCAGAACTAGCGGCGTGCGTCAGGTCTTGGCTCGGGTGAGTGCGTCGCAGCCGCCGCATTGGCAGCCCGCGCAGCCTGCCGGGAGGGCGGGCGCGGGCTCCGGGACGACTGCGGCGGCGCGGTTGCCCAGTACGCCTGCGCCGAGGGTCACCGTGAGCAGGCCGACCAGCGCGATCACGGACACGGTCAGCAGTCCGGCCGTTGTCGGCAGTAGGTAGGCGGCGCCGCCGCCGAGGATGCCGATGAGGCCTGCGACCATCGTCGGCAGTCCGGCGACCTTGTTCCCCACCCGGAACGCCTCGTCGTTGCGCAGCGTCGCCGGGGTGCGGACGCCGCCGACGCGGTTGCGGGGCAGGCGCTCGGTCAGGCCGAGGAAGCCGACAACGAACAGCGGTAGACCGGCCAGCAGGGGCGCGAGCGGCACGAGGTTCACCATTCGATGGTAAGAGGTCGCATCGGGGGTCTCGTCGTGGACACCCTGCTGTGGTTGGCTGCGCGACATGTCCCGCCGCATGCTCGCCGCGCTGTGCGCTGCTGTTGTCACCGCAGGCCTGTTGGCCGCCCCCGCCGCCGCCGGCCCGACGAGGGTGCGGTTGCTGGGTGAGCGGGTGGTGCCCTTCGGGCTTACCTACCAAGGCACGACCGTCGGCGGGCTGTCCGGCATCGACCGCGACCCGCGCTCCGGTGGCTACGTGCTGATCAGCGACGACCGCTCGGACCGCCAGCCCGCCCGGTTCTACACCGCGCGCATCGACGTCTCCGCCGACGGCCTTGGCGCGGTCGAGTTCACCGGTACCCATGCGCTGCGCAGGCCGGATGGCACCACCTACCCGCCGCTGTCGGCGACCGATGGCACCACCATCGACCCCGAGGACATCCGCGTCGACCCGTGGACCGGTGACTACACGTGGGTCCAGGAGGGCGAGCGCGGCGCGACGGTGCTGATCGACCCATCGATTCGGACCGCCGAGCGGGACGGGGCCTTCGTGCGCGAGTTGCCGCTCCCGGCGAATCTGCGGATGACCGCCGACCGGGGACCGCGCCAGAACCTCGCCTTCGAGGGGCTGACCTACGCCGCCGCGGGCACGCTGGTGGTCGGCGCCGTCGAGGGGCCGCTGCTGCAGGACGGGCCGACCGCGACCACCGAGCGCGGCGTGCTGTCGCGGATCACGGTGCAGACCCGACGCGGCTCGCGGCTCGCGCAGTTCGCCTATCCGCAGGAGCCGATCTTCAGCGCGCCGACGCCGCCCGGTGCGTTCTCCACCACCGGGGTCGTCGCGATCCTGGCGGTGAACCCGCTCGACCCGACCAGGTACCTGGTGATGGAGCGCGCGTTCGTGACCGGCGCGGGCAACAAGGTGCGGATCTTCGAGATCGACACCTCGGGCGCCACGAACGTGGCCGCGCGCGACCTCGCGGGCGCGATCGACGTCAAGCCGGTGCGCAAGCGGTTCGTCGCCGATATGGCAGACCTCGGACTGTCCACTGTGGACAACATCGAGGGGATGACCTGGGGGCCGACGCTGCGGACCGGTGAGCGCACGCTGCTGCTGGTCAGCGATGACAACTTCGCCGCGACGCAGGTCACCCAGGTGGTGGCACTGGCCGTGCGAATGTAGCAGCGGACAACCCGGTGGACACGGTGCGCTATCCTCATCCCATGAGTTGGGCCCGCCTGCTTCTTAGTTGGCCGCGCTAACCGGCAACGGCTGGTAAGCGCGGCAACCCCTCATGCCCTCGACGGGCTGGGGGGTTTTCGCTTTCTCAAGGTGGGTGGACCCGTGTGGAAGGAAACCGAATGAGTGCCCCCGTCGAATCGGTGCCGAACTACCGCTACACGGCCGAACTGGCCGGGCGGATCGAGCTGCGCTGGCAGGAGTATTGGGAGCAGCACGGCACCTTCCACGCGCCGAACCCGGTCGGGCCGCTGGCCGGGCCGGTGCCGCGGGACAAGCTGTTCGTGCAGGACATGTTCCCGTACCCGTCCGGCGCGGGCCTGCATGTCGGGCACCCGCTGGGCTACATCGGCACTGACGTCTTCGCCCGGTACCACCGGATGACCGGCCGCAACGTGCTGCACACCATGGGCTTCGACGCGTTCGGCCTGCCCGCCGAGCAGCACGCCGTGCAGTCCGGGCAGCACCCGCGCAAGACCACCGAGGACAACATTCGGACCTACCTGGGCCAGATCCGCAGGCTGGGCCTGGGCCACGACGAGCGCCGCCGGATCTCCACCATCGACCCGGAGTACTACCGCTGGACGCAGTGGATCTTCCTGCGCATCTTCAACTCGTGGTACGACGAGCGGGCGGGCCGGGCGCGGCCGATCGCCGAGCTGGAAGCCGAGTTCGCGCAGGGCAAGCGCGATACCCCGGACAAGCGCGGCTGGTGCGAGCTGACCCGCGCCGAGCAGCACGCCGCGCTGAACTCCCACCGCCTGGTGTACCTGTCCGACGCGCCGGTGAACTGGGTTCCCGGGTTGGGCACGGTGATCTCGAACGAGGAGGTCACCGCCGACGGCCGCAGCGAGCGCGGGAACTTTCCCGTGTACCGCAAGAACCTGCGCCAGTGGATGATGCGGATCACCGCCTACGCCGACCGCCTGATCGACGACCTGGACCGGCTGGACTGGCCGGACAAGGTCAAGGCGATGCAGCGCAACTGGATCGGCCGCTCGCACGGCGCCCGGGTGAGCTTCCCGGTCGGCGACAACGCGATCGAGGTCTTCACCACCCGGCCCGACACGCTGTTCGGCGCGACGTACATGGTGCTGGCGCCCGAACACCCGCTGGTCGACGTGATCACCACGCCCGCGCAGGCCGACGCCGTCGCGGACTACCGGCGCACCGCGTCCATGAAGTCCGACCTGGACCGCCAGGAGAACAAGGAGAAGACCGGCGTCCGCACCGGGGCGCACGCGGTGAACCCGGTCAACGGCGAGGAAATCCCGGTCTACGTGGCGGACTACGTGCTGATGGGCTACGGCACGGGCGCGATCATGGCGGTGCCCGGCCAGGACCAGCGCGACTGGGACTTCGCGACCAAGTTCGGCCTGCCGATCATCCGCACCGTGGCGCCGGGCGAGGGTTTCGACGGCGAGGCGTACACCGGCGAGGGCCCGGCGGTGAACTCCGGGTTCCTGGACGGCATGGCCATCGACGAGGCCAAGAAGACGATCATCGGTTGGCTGGAGGAGCGCGGCCATGGCCGCGGCACCATCCAGTACAAGCTGCGCGACTGGCTGTTCTCCCGCCAGCGCTACTGGGGCGAACCGTTCCCGATCGTCTACGACGCCGACGGCACGCCTACCGCGCTGCCGGAGAGCATGCTGCCGATCGAGCTGCCCGAGGTGGACGACTACTCCCCCAAGACCTACGCCCCCGAGGACGCCGACACCGTGCCCTCGCCGCCGCTGTCCCGGGCGACCGACTGGGTGGAGGTCGAGCTGGACCTGGGCGACGGGAAGCAGACCTACCGCCGCGACACCAACACCATGCCCAACTGGGCGGGTTCGTGCTGGTACCAACTGCGCTACGTCGACCCGGTCGACAGCGAGCGCTTCTGCGAGCCGGAGAACGAGCGCTACTGGCTGGGTCCGCAGCGCGACGGCGACCCGGGCGGCGTCGACCTGTACGTCGGCGGCGTCGAGCACGCCGTGCTGCACCTGCTGTACTCGCGGTTCTGGCAGAAGGTGCTGTTCGACCTGGGCCACGTCAGCGCCGAGGAGCCCTACCGGCGGCTGTTCAACCAGGGCTATATCCAGGCGTACGCCTACCGTGACGAGCGCGGCACGCCCGTCGACGCTGCCAAGGTCGTGGAGCGCGACGGCAAGTACTTCTTCGACGGCCGCGAGGTCAAGCAGGAGTACGGGAAGATGGGCAAGAGCCTGCGCAACGTCGTGACGCCGGAGGAGATGTGCGCGGCCTACGGGGCGGACACCTTTCGGATGTACGAGATGTCGATGGGTCCGTTGGACGTCTCCCGGCCGTGGGCGACCAAGGACGTCGTCGGCGCGCACCGGTTCCTGCAGCGCCTGTGGCGCAACCTGGTCGACGAGGAGACCGGCGAGCTGCGGGTCAGCGAGGACGCGCCCGACGAGGAGACACTGCGCGCGCTGCACAAGGCCATCGCGGGCGTGCACGAGGACTACGCGAACCTGCGCTACAACACCGCGGGCGCGAAGCTGATCGAGCTGAACAACCACGTCACCAAGAAGTTCACCGCGGGCGCGCCCCGCGTGGTGGCCGAGGCGATGGTGCAGTTGCTGGCCCCGCTGTGCCCGCACGTGGCCGAGGAGCTGTGGTCGAAGCTGGGCGCCACCGAGTCGCTGGCGCACGGCCCGTTCCCGACCGCCGACGAGCGCTACCTGGTCGAGGACTCCGTCGAGTACCCGATCCAGGTCAACGGCAAGGTCCGCGGCCGGGTCACGGTGGCCGCGACGGCGAGCCAGGACGAGGTCAAGGCCGCGGCGCTGGCCGAGGAGAAGGTCGCCGCCCTGGTCGACGGCGCGACCCCGCGCAAGGTCATCGTGGTTCCGGGCAGGCTGGTCAACATCGTGCTGTGAGGCGGGCGCGCAGCACTGAGGCGGTGGCCGGTCAGCAGAGGCCGATCTCGCCCGCGAGGTCGAGCAGCATCGTCTCGAACAGCCCCTCGGCGTCGGTCACCTGGAACGGGAACTGGCCGAACACCTCCAGCGTCACCTGTCCGTAGAGCCGCACCCAGAACTGCAGCATCACGTACGCGGTGCCGATGCTGAGCCGGTCCACGGGCATGTCGACGCCGGTCTGCGCGATGGTCGCGAGCAGTTCCGTGCGGAACTGGGCCAGGTCGGCGTGCAGCGATTCCGGGATGTCGCGGTCGGGTGGCGTGGTGAGCTGTCCGGCGGCGAGCACGCGCGCCGCGACGCCGAGGAAGATCCGGCCGAAGGAGTCCTGCGCGATCGTGGTGTCGTCGCTGGAGCAGTACGCGTTCGCCTCGGGTGAGGCGAAGACCAGGATGAACTCCTGCGGGTGGGCCAGCGCCCAGCGGCGGAATCCCCGGCAGATCGCCAACACCTGCTCGATGTGGTCCGCGGGCACTCTGTCGAGGTCGCCCGCCAGTTCGGCGGCCAGGTCGGCGCACACGTCGTTGCGCAGGTGTTCGAGCAGGTCTTCGCGCGAGGCGTAGTAGCGGTAGAGCGCGGGCGCGGTGATGCCCACTTCCCGGGCGATCGCCCGAAGGGTGACGGCTTGCGGCCCGTCGCTCACCAGGAGTGTTCGAGCGTGGCGGCGGATCTCCCGATCCGTGTCCGCTCGGCCACGTTCGCGTCGTGTGGCCTGCGTCATTACTCTCCTCACGTTCTTGTGAACGGCGTTAACTAGTCGTACTCTACCGGCAAGTGAACGGTGTTTATTCAGTTTCCCGTGTTCACAGACCGTAGCCGTAGTCGGTGGGAACCACCACCGCTAGGAGGAGAGCCAGTGTTCGCATCATGGGGTTCGGCGGTACACCGCAGACGTTGGGTGGTGCTGGTCGCGACGCTCTTGGTCACCGTCGCGGGCGGCTTATGGGGCCTCGGCGTGTTCGACAAGCTCACCCAGGGCGGCTACGACGACCCGGGCAGCGAGTCGGCGCAGGTCGCCAGGATCATCGAGGAGCAGCTCGGGCAGCGGTCGGCCGACGTGGTCGTGCTCTACACCGCTCCCGCAGGCGGGACGGTTGACGACCCGGCGTTCGCCCAGCGGGTGACAGCCGCGCTGAACGGCCTGCCCGCGGACCGGATCGCCCAGCGCGTCGACTACTGGAGCACGGGTCAACCCGCCCTCGCCACGCCCGACAAGCGGATGGCCCTGGCCACCATCACCCTCGCGGGCGACGATCGCGACGCCCAGCAGAGCGCCTTCACGGCGATCGAGAAGTTGCTGCCGGTGGACGGCGTGCAGACCCAGATCGGCGGTCGGGCGTCGACCGAGCAGGCGATAACCCAGCGGTCCACCGACGACCTCGCGGTCGCGGAGGCCATCTCGCTGCCGGTCACCCTGATCCTGCTCGTGGTCATCTTCGGCAGCCTCGTCGCCGCGTCGCTGCCGGTGCTCATCGGCGGGCTGTCGATCATCGGCTCGCTCGGCGTGCTGCGGCTGCTCAGCCTCGGCCTGGAGATCAACAACTTCGCGGTCAACGTCGCGATCCTGCTCGGCCTCGGTATGGCCATCGACTACGGCCTGTTCATCGTCGGCCGGTACCGCGAGGAGCTGGCGGGCGGTGCCGAGCCCGCCGACGCCGTGCGCCGCACGGTCGCCACCGCGGGCCGGACCGTCGCCTTCTCGGCAACGCTGCTGGTGATCGCGCTGTCCGGGCTGCTGGTGTTCCCCATGGACTTCCTCAAGTCCATGGCCTACGGCGGCATGGCGGCCGTCGCGATCGCCGCCACCCTCTCGCTCACCCTGCTGCCCGCGCTGCTCGGCATCCTGGGCCACCGCGTGGACAAGCTGGCCCTACCCAAGTGGCGGCGCCGGTCCGGCGGCGAGTCGAAGCTGCTCGGCCGCATCGCCGACGCGGTGATGCGCCGCCCGACCTGGTTCGTCGCGCCGATCGTCGGCGTGCTGATCCTGCTCGCGCTGCCCCTCGGCGACGTCCGGTTCGGCGGCGCCGACGTCACCCAGCTCCCGCCCGGCGACCCGAGCCGGGTCACCGCCGAGGCGATCACGGCGAACTTCCCCGCGGCGGGCACCAACATCGCGCAGATCGTGCTGCGCGGCACCGACGGCGCCGCGCCCGAGCAGACCGCCGTGCGGGACTTCACCGCCGCGGCGAGCCGGGTGCCCGGCGTGCTCGGCGTGTCGCCGACCGGTGCGGGCGGCGACATCGTCACCCTGACCGCGCCGCTCGCGGGCGACGCCAACTCGCAGCAGGCGCGCGACGCCATCGACGGGCTGCGCGCGGTGCCCGCGGCGGGCGAGGTGTTCGTCGGCGGGTACCCCGCGCTGGTCGCGGACAGCGTCGAGTCGATCGTCGAGCGGGTGCCGTGGATGGTGGCGATCCTCGTCGGCGCCACGCTGCTGCTGATGTTCCTGGCGTTCGGCTCGGTGCTGCTGCCGATCAAGGCCGTGGTGGTGAGCGCGCTGAGCCTGTCGGCGACGTTCGGCGTGCTGGTGTTCGTCTTCCAGCAGGGCCACGGCGCGGGCTTCCTCGACGTGACACCGCAGCCGATCCAGGCCGGGATGATGGTGCTGATCGGCGCCGTGGTGTTCGGGCTGTCCACCGACTACGAGACGTTCCTGCTGTCCCGGATGGTCGAGGCGCGGCACTCCGGTCTGTCCACTCGGGACGCCATCCGGGCCGGTCTGGTGCGCACCGGCCGGATGATCACCGCCGCCGCGCTGCTGCTCGGCGTGGTGACCGGCGCGTTCGGGCTGTCCGCGCTGGCCAGCATGCGGTTCATCGGGCTGGGCATGATCGTTGCCCTGCTGCTCGACGCCACCGTCGTGCGGATGCTGCTGGTGCCCGCGGTGCTGCGGCTGCTGGGCGACGCCACCTGGTGGGCACCGGGCCCGCTGCGCAGGCTGCAGGAACGGGCCGGGCTCTCGGAAGTGGAGAAGCCCGCGGACAAGCGGGAACTGGAGCCTGTCGGCTGAGGTACAGGGCCACCGGCGCCGATCGCTCGGGGGGCTACGCGACCGGCGCCGGTGACACTGCTCACCGGCCGTGGCCCCCTGGCCCCGACCGGCGCCCGAAGCGGACCGAAGCCCGCGCCGGGGTCTAGCCACGAACACCTTTCGCAGGTGCGCGCAGATCAAGTGACGCACATTGTCGCACTCTGGCTCCGTTCGACTACCCATTCGTTCACACTTGCGCACGTTCGCTATTGGCAACGACCTCTGACCAGTGCGGCGACCACGAACGTTCACCGCGTTCGTCAGGCCCACGACGCGGCTGACGGCACCGCAGAAAGACCAAGTACGTCCAGTACGAGCGTCTTTCCCGCGGCACCGCCAGCCACGCCGTGGACCGGCCGACCACGGCAAACGTTCGCGGCCACCGCACTAGGGTCGATGCCGTGGACAGCGCGGTGGTGGTGGTCGGGTCGGCGAACGCGGACCTCGTGGTGGCGCTCCCCCGACGGCCGCTGGGCGGGGAGACGGTGCTCGGATCGGACGTCCGGGTGCTCCCCGGCGGCAAGGGCGCCAACACCGCCGTGGCCGCGGGCAGGTTGGGCGCGGCCGTGTCGTTCGTCGGCGCCGTCGGCCGCGACGGGTACGGCGACCTGCTGCTCGACGCGCTGCGCGCGGCGGGCGTCGACACCGGCCGAGTCCGCCGCGTCGACCGGCCCACCGGGATCGCCTACATCACCGTGACCCCGGACGGCGAGAACTCGATCGTCGTCTCCCCGGGCGCCAACCAGGCCCTGACCTGCGCGGACGTCGTGCTCGGGACCGCGCGGGTGCTGGTGGCGTCGCTGGAGGTCCCGGTGCCGGTGGTCGAGCACGCCGTGGCACTGGCGGCGGCCGCGGGCGTGCGGCCGGTGGTGAACCTGTCCCCGGTCGCGGACCTGTCGGTGGCGACCCTGGCGGTGCTGGACCCGCTGGTGGTGAACGAGCACGAGGCCGCCGCGCTCGGCGCGAACGACCACCGGGCGCTGCTCGACCTCGGCCCGCGCACCGCCGTCGTCACCCTCGGCGCCCGCGGCGCCGCCGTGGTCACCCCGGGTGGAGTCGAGCGGATCGACACCCCCAGGGTCGATCCGGTGGACACCACGGGCGCTGGCGACGCGTTCACCGGGGCCCTCGCCGCGGGCCTGGCGGCGGGCGACGATCTGCTGACCGCCGCCCGCCGAGCCGTCCGCGTCGCCGCGATCTCGGTCACCCGGCCGGGTGCCCAGCCGTCCTACCCGACGGCCGCCGAACTCACGGGGTGAGCGCGGCCTTCGCCCGGGAGACGTACTCCCACAGCTCCGCGCCCAGACCGGTGTCGTACTGCTGGTTCAGCGCGTCGCCCTGCTCGGTCCAGAGGGTGGACAGGGAATCGGAGATGCCCTGGTTGCCGCCCGTGAACGCCTCGACCAGCTCGAACCAGCGCACCGTCAGCGCGCGCACCTCCGGGTCGTCGACCGGCGTGCCTGCCTGCTGGTGCGCGGTCATCGCCGCGATCACCTCCGGCCACGCCTGCTCGACCGCCTTGATGGCGTCCTCGCCGAGCTCCTCGCGCCGCTTGGCCAGGTAGTCCAACTGCTCGGGGGTGTAGTAGCTCTCGATCATCTGCATCGCCTCCAGTAGCCGCAGCACCTCGCCGTCGTCGGCGGCGGTGTTCATCCGTTCGAGCAGGGACCGCACCTGGGCGCGCAGGTCGCGCATTCGGCGCACCTCGGTGTCCAGATGCGCGAGCTGGGTCGCCAGCACGTGCTTGAGCGCGTCGCGGTCGCCGGGGTCGGCCAGCGTCTCCGCGATGGCCTCCAACCCCAGCCCGAGCGACCGCAGCGCCCGAACCCGGTACAGCCTGCGCACGTCGGCGCCGGTGTAGCGGCGGTGCCCGGCGTAGGTCCGCTCACTGGGCTCGACCAGCCCGATCTCGTCGTAGTGGTGCAGCGTCCGCACGGTCAGCCCGGTCGCCCTGGCCAACTCGCCGACGCTCCAGCGCCGCTCGTCCCCGCTCATGCCGATGACGCTAGGACCTCACGCCGCGTCAGGTTCAACCCCGAAAATCTGAGTCCGCCGAATGTCGGTGATCTGCGTCGTACTCACGGGCTAGGGGCTTGCGGCGCGCGCGTCCCATCGGGGATGGTGCTCGGATCGCGCTGACAAGATCATTCCCATCGGGGTCGGGCGACATCAGGAGGAACCATGGCCGCGCACCTGTCGCTGCGCCGCGAGGCGACCGAGCTCTTCGACCTGGTGTACGCCTTCGAGGCGAAGGTCTCTCAGCTAGCCGGCGACCTGGTGCTCACCGAACTCGTCCGGCTGCACGTCTCCCAGCTCAACGGCTGCGGGTTCTGCATCAGGATGCACCGCCGCGACGGCGCCAAGGCAGGCGCCACCGAGGAGCAGCTCGACGCGCTGCCCGCGTGGCGGGACGCCGACTGCTTCGACGCGCGGCAGAAAGCCGCGCTCGGGTTCGCGGAGACCCTGACCGCGCTGCCGAACCCGGCTGCCCACGAAGCCCTGGCCACCGTGCGGGAGTCGTTCAGCGACACCGAGATCGCCCACCTGGTCGTCGTCATCGGATCCATCAATTCCTGGAATCGGATGATGATCGCATCCGGTGTTTGAACCGTCATCTTCCATCGTGCGTAAGAGCCGAAGAACACCCAGAGAATCCAGAGAGGAACACCCGTGACCGACCCGGTCCGTACCTTCATCACGCAGACCGTGCGTGATGTCATGAACCTCCCGGTCGACGAGGCCGGACTGAGCGACAGCACGCTGCTCGGCCCCGGTGGACTCGACTTCGAGTCGCTGGCCTTCGCCGAACTCGCCGTGCACGCCGAGCGCGAGTTCGGCATGCAGATCCCGGACGAGGACTTCGAGCAGATCGTGCAGTTCACCGTCGGCCAGTTAGCCGGGTATCTCGAAGCCAGGCTCGCGGGCGCCGAGGCGGGCTGACCATGTCGGTGACGCTCGCCGACCTCACCGAGTTGCTCGCGGAGAGTCCGGCGCAGGTGGTGCCCGCCGAGGCCGACAGCATGTTCGCCCTGGACTCGCTCGCCCTGACCTGGATGATCCACCTGATCGAGGAGCGGTACGGCATCGCGGCCGACCCGGACGACGAGGCCCTGTCCGGGCTGACCACGGTCCGGGCCATGCACGCGCACCTGTGCGGTCTGGCCATGGACCGGTCCGATGCGTGAAGCGGCGATCACCGGGTTCGGCGTGTTCAGCGCGTTCGGGCGCGGCCCGGACGCGCTGTTCGACTCCGTGTTCGCGGGCAAGCACGGCTTCCGCCGGGTGAGCCGGTTCGCGCTCGGGCAGCACCGGGCCGACCACGCCGCGCACGCCGACACCTCGCCCGCCCTGGCCGCGACGTTCGCGGACGTCACCGCGGACGCGCTGGCCATGGCGGGCATGGACGCCCCCGACGACGCCGCGATCCTGCTCGGCACCCAGGGCGACTGGACCGGCCTGACCAGGTACTGGGACGAGCCGGACACCGACCTGCTGCCGACCGCGGCCGGGGTGCACCCTGCCCTGCTCGCCGCGTCGGCGGGCATCACCCGCGGCAGGCGGCGCACGTTCGTCAACGGCTGCGTGGCCTCGGCGGACTCGATCGCCCAGGGCGCCAAGCTGATCGAGCTCGGGCGGGCGGACACCGTCATCGCGGGCGGCGGCTACCTGGTGGACGCCGAGTTCTTCGCCCGGTTCGACTCCGGCCGGGCGATCACCGTCGACCCGCCGATGCGGCCGTTCAGCCTCGACCGCACCGGTCTGCTGCTCGGCGACGGCGTGGCCGTGGTGGTGCTCGAAGCGCTGGACACGGCCCGGGCCCGCGGCGCGCGGCCACTGGCCACAGTGGACGGTTGGGGGATGGCGTCGGACGCGTACCACGTGTGCAGGCCCGATCCCGAGGGTTCGGGGATGAGCAGGGCGATCGCCGCGGCGCTGCGGCGGGCGCGGCTGGACCCGGCCGACGTCGGCTACGTCAACGCGCACGGGACCGCGACCGCGGTGAACGACCCGGCGGAGACCCTGGCGCTGCGCCGGGTGTTCGGCTCGGCGTGCCCGCCGGTCAGCTCCACCAAGTCCACCACCGGGCACGCCCTGGAGGGCTCGGGCGCGCTGGAGGCGGTCATCTGCCTGCTCGCGCTGCGCGAGGGCCTGCTGCCGCCGACGGCGAACTTCACCGAACCGGACCCGACCTGCGAGCTGGACTGCATCCCGGAGGGGCCGCGCGCGGCCAGGGTCGACGCGGTGGTCAGCGTGAACGCCGCGTTCGGCGGCGCGAACGCCGCGCTGGTGCTGCGGAGGGCGTCATGACGAGCGGCGCCGCGACCGGGCCGTGGGGCACCGACGTCGCCGATGTCGACACCTGGCTGTCCGCGGGCTGTGTCCCGCCGCGGGACGGACTGGTGCCCGCCGACCTGCCGCCGGTCGCCTGGTTCGTGCAGTCCCGGTTCATCCCGCTGGTGCGCCACACCCTGGCGCGCTGCCTGGACGAGGCGGGCCGCCCGGACGGCGCTGGCGTCGGGATGGTGCTCGCCTCGGTGCTCGGCGACACCACCACGGCGGATCTGGCCAGCGCCGCCGTGGCCATCGGCCGCAAGCCGCAACCGCTGCTGTTCTACCAATCCGTGCCCAACTCCGTCGTCGGCCACGTCGCCACCGAGTACGGCATCACCGGCCCGCTGACCTGCCTGGCGGGCGGCGCCGAGCTGTACGACGACGCCGTGGAGACCGTCGAGCTGATGTTCGCCGACGGCGTCGACCGCGTGCTGCTGGCCTACGCCGAACTCGGCACCGGCCGCAGGCCCGCGGACTCCATGCGCGCGCTCGACACGTGGTCGGGCGAGCCGCTGGTGGCTGGCTGGGAGTGCTGCACCGCGGTGCTGCTCACCGAGTCCGACTGCGCCGACCTGATCGCGGCGGGCACCCGGCTCAACGACCACTCGTCTGCGGCGCTGCTGCCGCGCCCGGTCCGCTCCTTCCTCGCCCTCACCACCGCATCCATGCCCAGGGAGCCTGCTCGATGACCTCTGCCAACCCGCGCCTGACGCTGGCGGCGACGCCCGGCATCGGCGCCGGTACCTACCTGCGGGCGATCCTGGCGACCGGCCGGGACTTGGCCGCGCCCGCGCTCTACCTGCCCGGCGCGGCCAAGGGCGACCCGCTGACCGAGCTGTCCCTGGGCGAGCTGGTGGCCAGGGTGGACGCGGTCGCCCAAGGGCTGCACGCCAGGGGCATCGGGCCCCGTGACCCGATCGCGCTGCTGTCGCGCTCCGTGCTGGACTGCGCGACCTTCTACCTCGCCGCGACCCGGCTGGGCGCGATTCCCGCACTGATCAACGCCAAGGTCCCGGTGGCGACGCTGCGCAGCTACCTCGACCGGCTCCGCCCGGTCGCAATGGTCGCCGACGAGGACCTGCTCGCCGCGGGCGCGGGCGCCGACCTGCGGTTCACCACCACGCTGGCGGAGCTGGCCGACAGCGGGATCGACCTGCCCGACTGGTACCCGTTCGCCCACCACGACGACGACCCGGTGCTGATCACGCACTCGTCCGGCACCACCGGCGTGCCCAAGGCCGTCACGATGACCCACCGGAGCCTGTTCGCGGCCATCCACTACCGGCTGCGGCTGCCGCTGTCGACCGCGTACCGGCGGATCGTCTCGGCGCTGCCGCCGTCGCACAACTCGGCGGTCACGCTGCTGTCCATGGTGCTCACGCACGACGTGCCGGTGCTGCTGCTGTCCACTCAGGACGCCGACGCGGTGCTGGACGCGATCGAGGCGTTCCGGCCGACCATGGTCACCGCGTTCGGCTCCACTTACGGCGAGCTGGCAGGGTGCGACCTGGACGCGCGCGACCTGTCCTCGGTCACGCTGTGGTGGAACAGCGGCGACGCCGCCCACCACGCGCAGATCCAGAAGCTGGTCCGGCACGGCAGCCGCGAGGTGGTCACCGCGGCGGGCCGGGCGACCGAGCGCGGCTCGACGTTCATCGACGGACTCGGCTCCTCGGAGATGGGGCACGCGCTGTTCCACCGGCAGCACCTGGCGGGCGACCCGGCCCGGCCGCGCTGCATCGGCAAGCCGTACCTGTTCGCTGAGGCCGCCGCGCTGAACACCCGGGGCGAGGTGCTGCCCGCGATGGAAGTCGGCCTGCTCGGGGTGCGCTCGCCCACGGTCACCCCCGGGTACTGGAACGACTCCGCGACCACGTTCCGCTCTCGGCTGAACGGGTACTGGCTGACCGGCGACCTGGTGTACCGCGACGCCCAGGGCAGCTTCTTCCACATGGACCGGGCCAGCGACGCGGTGCGCACGGAGCGTGGCGTGGTCTTCACCGTGTTGGCCGAGGAGTTGGTGCTCCAGGAGTTCGCCGAGGTCGCCGACTGCACCGTGGTCAGCCGAGTGGGCGAGCGGTCCCAGCCGGAGGTGCGGGTGCTGCTGGAGTTGGCCGACCCGGATGCCGCCTTCGACGAGGACGCCTGGCGCGCGCGGATCGACGCGGTCCTGGTCGCGCACGGAATGTCCACAGTGGACGAGGTGCGCCGGACGGTCGCCGCGGACGTGCCGCACGGGGTCACCGGGAAGGTCCGCAAGCGGGCTGTGCGGGAGAACCAGTTCGGCTGGGCCGCCGCGGCGGTGGAGCCGATGAACATCGTGGGTGGCCACTATGGCTGACCGTCGCGTTGTGGTGAGCGGCATCGGCATGGTCACCCCGCTCGGTTGGGACACCGCGGAGGTCTGGCGCAAGCTCTGCGCAGGCGAGTCGTCGGTGACGAAGATCGACCGCTTCGACGCGACCGGCTACCAGGTCGGCTTCGCCGCACAGGTGCTCGACTTCGACCCGGTGCAGTGGATTCCGAAGCAGTACGCCCGGCTGATGGACCCGTTCGCGCAGTACGCCACCGTGGCGGCGCTGACGGCGTGGGCCGACGCAGGCCTGGCCACCGAGTCCGAAGTGGACGGTGACCGGGTCGGGGTGATCATCGGGTCCGGGTCCGGCGGGTACGCCACGATCGTCAGCGAGGCCGCCGTGCTGGCCGAGCACGGCCCGCGCGCGGTGAACCCGTACTACGTGCCCGCCATGCTCACCAACATGGCCACCGCCCAGGTCGCGATCCGGCTCGGCGCGCGCGGGCCGAGTTCCACGCCTGCCACCGCGTGCGCGGCGGGCGCCAACGCGATCGGCGACGCGTTCCGCTCGATCCAGCGCGGCGACTGCGACATCGTGGTCGCGGGCGGCACCGAGTACTCGGTGCACCCGTTGGGGCTGGCCGGGTTCTGCTCGATGCGGGCCCTGGCGCCCGCGGGCGACGACCCGTCCCGGGCGAGCAGGCCGTTCGACGAGTCCCGCGCCGGGTTCGTGCTCGGCGAGGGGGCGGGCATCGTGGTCCTGGAGGAGTTGGAGTCGGCCCGCGCCAGGGGCGCGACGGTGTACGCCGAACTCCTGGGCTACGGCGCGACCACCGACGCGCACCACACCACGGCACCGGACCCGACCGGCCGGGGCGCGGCGAACAGCATGCGCCGGGCGTTCGCGGACTCCGGGGTCGCGCCGAAGGACGTCGGCTACGTCAACGCGCACGCCACCGCGACCAAGCGCGGCGACGCGGCCGAGATCGCCGCGCTGGACGAGGTGTTCGGCGAGCACGTCGAGGGCCTGCTGTGCAGCGCGACCAAGTCGATCACCGGCCACCTGCTGGGCGCGTCCGGCGGGATGGAGTTCATCTTCACCGTGCTCGCCCTGGTCACCGGCACCGCGCCGCCGACGATCAACCTGGAGCGGCCCGACCCGGCCATCCGGTTCGACCCGGTCGCGGACACCGCCCGCGCGGTGCGCCTCACCCATGCGATGAGCAATTCCTTTGCGTTCGGCGGCCACAACGCGTCGCTGATCGCCGGGGCCGTCGAGGACGCCACGATGTCGAGAAAGGTCTGGCAATGACACAACAGGAGAACGACGCGGCCTGGCCCGGTCTGCCGGAACTGTACCAGTGGTGGTGGCTGCACGACGCCCGCTGGTACCAGGAGGTCGCCACCAAGTTCGGCACCGACGTCGCGAACGAGCTCAACGCCAGCGCGGTCGCCTTCGTGGCCAAGCGGATCGGCTCCACGGTCCGCAAGACGCTGGGCAGGCCGGTCGAGGAACTGAGCATGGCGGAGCTGGTCGAGGTGTACCGGACCTGCGCCGAGGCGATGTTCCCGGCCGGGATGATCACCTGGGACATCCAGCCGACCGGGGTGGACAGCTTCAAGGTCGAGATCTCCAAGAGCTTCGCGGTGGACATGCTGCGCCGGGCGGGCAGCCTGGAGACTTACGCGTGCCCCTGCCTGGAGACCCGGGAGGGCTGGTTCGCGGGCCTCGGCGCGAAGTTCGAGACCAACGAGGTCGTGAGCTGCCTGCGCAAGGGCGACGCGTGCTGCACCATGCTCGGCACGGTCGCGCAGCCCGCGGCTGGTGACCCGCGATGAGCCAGGGCAAGCGACTGCGCATGGCGCGACTGTCGCGCTCCGGTGGCGACCGGTTCCTGTTCGTGCCGATGGACCACTCGCTCACCGACGGGTCGATCGCCACCGCGCCGCGCTTCCGGCAGATCGTCGCCGAGATCGCCGGGGCGGGCGCCGACGCCCTGATCGTCCACAAAGGACGGGCCAGGGCGGTCGCCGAGGTGCCGCTCGGCTCAACGGCGTTGATCGTGCACCTGTCCGCCAGCACCAACCACGCCGCCGACCCGAACGCCAAGGTGCTGGTCGGCGACGTCGAGGACGCGGTGCGGCTCGGCGCGGACGCGGTGAGCGTGCACGTCAACATCGGCTCGCTCACCGAGCGCGAGCAGTTGGTCGACTTCGGCACGGTGGCGTCGGCCTGCGAGCGGTTCGGCATGCCGCTGCTGGCCATGGTCTATCCGCGCGGCCCGCAGATCACCGACCCGTACGACCCGACGCTGATCGCGCACGCGGTCAGCATCGCGGTGGACATCGGCGCCGACATCGTCAAGACCAACGTGCCGCGTCCGCTCGACGAACTCGCGACCGTCGTCGCGGGCAGTCCCGTGCCGGTGGTGTGCGCGGGCGGCTTCGCGGGCGGCGCACTGATCGACCTGGCCACCGGGATCATCCGGGCGGGCGGCGCGGGCATGGCCGTCGGCCGCCGAGTCTGGGGCGACCCAGACCCGGGCGCCGTGGTCCGCGAGCTCGTCAAAGTGATCCACCCCGATCCCAGTCCCCTCGTGCCGTACGACTCGTCGGCGCTGACCGCCCTGACCGGAGCAACAAAGTGAAGCTTGTCTGGATCGACCTGCGTGACGTTCCGGCCGAGGCGGTCGACGCCGTCCGGCAGGCCGCCCTGCACAACCGCGCCGACGTGATCGTCGACGCCGACCCTGCCCGGCTCGCCGAGCTGCCGCCGACGGTGACCAAGGTGTACGCGGGCAAGGAGGTCGACGGCTGGCAGACCGCCGAGAAGCTGCCCGAGTCCGCGTCGTTCGCCGCGGACCTGGTGCTGCTGCCGGTGAGCACGCACGCCGAACTGTCCCGATTGGACGGTCAGCGCTACGACGTGGCGCCCTACATCGTGGTGCGCGACCACGAGACGCTGGACGTGGCCTGCGCCAGCGCGGCCCGGCTGCCGTGCACCGTGGTCGAGTTCACCGACCCGACCAAGATCCCGCTGGAGATCGTGATCGCCGCCGCCGACAAGGCCGCCGGTCAGCTCATCTGCCGGGTGGTCGACGGCGAGGAGGCCACGATCGTCCTCGGCGTGCTGGAGAAGGGCTCGGACGGCCTGCTGCTTTCCCCGCGGGCGCCGGACGCGGTGGTGGAGTTGGTCAAGCGGCTGCAGGACAGCACCCCGCCGCTGGAGCTGACCACGCTGACCGTGCAGAGCATCGAGCACGTCGGCGTCGGCGAGCGGGTCTGCGTGGACACCTGCAGCCACTTCGGCGAGGACGAGGGCATCCTGGTCGGCTCGTTCGCGCACGGCTTCATCCTGTGCGTCAGCGAGACGCACCCGCTGCCGTACATGAAGACCCGGCCGTTCCGGGTGAACGCGGGCGCGCTGCACTCCTACGTCATGCAGGGCGACAACCGGACCAACTACCTCAGCGAGCTGAGCAGCGGCTCCCCGGTGCTCGCGGTGCGCACCGACGGCTCCACCCGCCGGATCGTGGTCGGCCGCTCGAAGCTGGAGCGCCGCCCGCTGCTGCAGATCAACGCGGTGGCGCCGGGCGGGGAGAAGGTCAGCCTGACCCTGCAGGACGACTGGCACGTGCGGGTGCTCGGCCCCGGCGACGCGGTGCTCAACGTGACCGAGTTGACCCCCGGCACCGAACTGCTCGGCTACCTGGCCACCGACCGCAGGCACGTTGGCTACCCGGTCGACGAGTTCTGCGTCGAGACATGACCGAGTCGAACTGGGTCGACGACCTGGTCCTGGCCGGGGCGCCGGACCGGCGCGACGCGGTGCGCTTCATCGGCGGCGAGGTGTCCTACGCGCGGTTGCGCGCGGATGTCCGCGGGTGGAGCGACAAGCTGAGCGCGGCGGGCGCCGGGCCGGGTGTGGTGGTGGCGGTCCAGATCGCGCCGAGCGTGGACTACCTCACCGCCCTGCTCGGCGCGCTGCGGCTGGGCGCGCAGGTGCTGCTGATCGACTTCCGGCTGACGCCCGCGGAGCGCGCGGCGTGCCTGCGCGGGTTCCGGCCGCGGATCGCGCTGAGCGCGCCCGCCACCGGCAAGCTCACCGCGTTCCAGGCGGCCAGGGACGTCGAGCTGACCGTCGACCCGGAGGGCAGGCCCGCCGAGACCGAGCACTGCGTGGTGCAGTTCTCCTCCGGCTCGACCGGACTGCCCAAGGTGATCGGGCGCACTTCGGGGTCGATCATCGAGGAGCTCGACCTGTTCGCCGGGTTCCACGGCTGGGTGCGCGGCGGCGACGTGGTGCTGGCGCTCAACTCGCTGGCGCACTCGTTCGGGCTGGTCGGCGTGGTGCTGCACGCGCTGCGGTCCGGCGCGACGGTGGCGTTCGCCGACCGCGCGCTGCCCAAGGACCTGCGTGCCGCGCTGACCGCGTTCGCGCCGACGGCGGTCAGCGGCGTGCCCGCGCACTTCGACCTGCTCGCCACCCTGGACCGGGGCGTCCTGGACGGGGTGCGGGTGTGCGTGTCCGGCGGCGAGCTGATGACCGAGCAGACCTACACCCGGTTCGCCGAACGCCACCGGCGCACTCTCGGCCAGTCCTACGGGCTGACCGAGGTGGGCATGGTGGCGGGCGACGCGTTCGGTGTCGTCGGCCCGGCTGTCGGCTGGGTGTCCGGCAACCACCGGGTGCGCGTCGTGGACGGTCAGATCGAGATCGCCGTCGCCGCCTCGCCGTACCTGTCCGCGGAGGCGGGCGACCGGTACGGCGAGGGCTGGCTGCGCACCGGGGACCGGGGCACGCTCGACGAGCGCGGCGTGCTCACCCCGCACGGCCGGAACGACTCGATGGCCGTGGTGGGCGGACTCAAGATCGACCTGACCGAGATCGAGCAGTCCCTGCTGGCCCTGCCCGAGGTGGACGAGGCCGTGGTGCTGATCACCGACGGGGTGATCTCGGCGTTCGTCGGCAGTTCCGTCGGCGTCGGGTCCGACCGGCTGCACCAGTGGTGCGCCGAGCGCCTGGCGCCCTACAAGATCCCGCGCCGGTTCCAGGTCGGCCCGACCCTGCCGCGCACGACCACCGGCAAGCTGCTGCGCCGGGCCGACCAGCTCACCGGGAGCCCGGAATGATCATCGCGCCCGCCTTCCGCGGTCCGCTCAGCGTCACCGCCCACCCGGCGGGCTGCGCCGCGCACCTGCGGTCGTGGCTCGACCGGGCCCGCGCGGCCGAGCCGATCGCGGCACCGCGCCGGGTCCTGGTCGTCGGCAGCTCCGGCGGCCTCGGGCTGGCCGCCCGGGTCGGTGCCGCGTTCGGCGGCGGCAGCGGCACCGTGGGGGTGTGTCTGGAGCGCGGCGGCAGCGAAACCCGCACGGCCACCCCCGGCTGGTACCGGTCCGCTGCGTTCGAGGAGGCCGCCGGGCAAGCCGGTCTGCCTGCCGCGACGGTCGTCGGCGACGCGTTCGCCGAGCGGACCAAGGCAGCCACCTGCGACGTGGTCCGCGACCTGCTCGGCCAAGTCGACCTGGTGGTCTACAGCGTCGCCGCGCCGCGCCGGACCCACCCGCACACCGGCACGGTGCACCGCTCGGTGATCAAGACGGTCGGGGAGCCCTTCACCGAGAAGGGCTACACGGTCTCCACCGGGCAGGTCCGCGAGATGACGCTCGGACCGGCCACCGAGGCGGAGATCGCGGACACCGTCGCCGTGATGGGCGGCGAGGACTGGGCGTACTGGCTGTCCGCGCTCGGTTCGGCAGGCGTGCTGGCGCCGGGCGCGCGCACCGTCGCACTGTCCTATGTGGGCACTCCGCAACTGGCGCCGACCTACCGGCAGGGCACCCTCGGCGCCGCCAAGGACGACCTCGAACGCACCGCCCGGCAGCTCGACGCGCACCTCGCGGAGTCCGGCGGCGGCGCGCACGTCGCGGTGATGCAGGCCCTGGTCACCCAGTCCAGCGTGGCCATCCCGATGAGTTCGCTCTACACCGTGCTGCTGCTGCGCGCCTTGGCCGACGCGGGCATCCGCCAGGACGTGTTCGACCAGGGGCGGCGGCTGATCGCGGACGGGTTCGCCGACGGCGCGCGGCCCTCGATGGACGACTTCGGCCGGATCAGGATGGACGACCGGGAGTTCGACCCCGCCGTCCAGGCGCAGGTGTGGGACCGCTGGGCCGCGACCACCAGCGAGAACCTCGCCGAACTCGGCGACGTGGCCGCGTTCGACGCCGAGATGCGCGCGCTGTACGGATTCGGCATCCTGGGCGTCGACTACGCCGCGGACTGCGACCCGGCGGCGACCTTCCCCGGCGCGGTACTGGTCGACTGAGGATCATCCTACCCACCGCCTCTGGGGGCACGGTGTCGAACGAAACCATCAAGCTGTGCGTCATCGGCCTGGGCCCGCGCGGCCTGTCGGTGTTCGAACGGCTGTGTGCGAACGCCCACGAGTGCCTGTCCGAGGGCGTCGAACTGGTGGTGCACCTGGTCGACCCGCACCTGCTCGGCGGCGGGCAGGTGTGGCGGACCGACCAGGACCCAGAGCTGCTGATGAACACGGTCACCTCGCAGGCCAGCGTGTTCCTCGACGACAGCGTCCAGTGCGACGGTCCGGTCGTGCGCGGACCGAGTCTCTACGAGTGGGCCCGGTTCATCTCGATCCTGTCGATCATCGCGAGCCCGCAGGGCATCCCGGACCACGTGCGCGCCGAGGCGGCCCGGCTCGGCCCGGACTCGTACCCGTCGCGGGCGTTCTACGGGCACTACCTGTCGTGGACCATGCAGCACCTGATCCGGGTCGCGCCCGCGAACATCCGGGTCGAGCTGCACGTGGCGGGCGCGATCGACCTGCGCGACGGCGCGGACGGCAGCCAGATCGTCACCCTGGCCGACGGCGAGACCATCACCGGCCTGGGCGCGGTCGTGCTCACCCTCGGGCACCTGCCGAACCGGCAGACCACGACCGAGGCGGCGTTTACCCGGTTCGCGGTGCACCACCGCCTGCGTTACGTGCCGCCGGGCAACCCGGCCGACGTGCGCCTCGACGCGATCGGCCCCGGCGAGCCGACCGTGCTGCGCGGCATGGGCCTGAACTTCTTCGACCACATGGCCCTGCTGACCGTCGGACGCGGCGGCTCGTTCCACCGCGGCGACGGCGGGCTGGTGTACCGGCCGTCCGGCCGGGAACCCAAGCTGTACGCCGGGTCCCGGCGCGGCGTGCCCTACCAGGCGCGCGGCGAGAACCAGAAGGGCGCCGCGGGCAGGCACATCCCCCGGCTGCTGACCGACGCGGTGATCGCGGACTTCCGCGCCAGGGCCGACCGCGGCGAGCCCGCCGACTTCCGCACCGATCTGTGGCCGCTGATCGACGCCGAGGTGCGGACGGTCTACTACGCGACGCTCGTCCGGGAACGGCTCGGGCCGGTGGCGGCCGACGAGTTCGCCGACCGGTTCCTCACCGTGGCCGGTCGCCCCGGGGCGGACGACCCGTTTGCCGCCGACCCGCCGGACGCCGAGTCCGCCCTGCTCACCGGGTACGGCATCGGCGAGGGCGAGCGGTGGGACTGGCACACGATCGCCCGGCCGTACACCGGCACGCGGTTCACCGGCACCGCCGAGTTCCGCGCCTGGCTGCGGTCCTATTTGGACACCGATGTGCGCGCGGCCCTGCTGGGCAACGTCCGGGGTGCCCTCAAGGCCGCGCTGGACGTGCTGCGCGACCTGCGCAACGAGATCCGCCTGGTGGTCGACCACGGCGGGCTGTGTGGCGACTCGTACCGCGACGACCTGCAAGGCTGGTACATGCCGCTCAACGCGTACCTGTCGATCGGGCCGCCCGTGCGCCGGGTCGAGGAGATGATCGCGCTGATCGACGCGGGCGTGCTCGACGTGCTCGGCCCCGACCTGCGGGTGGACCGCGCGCCGGACGGCCGGGGCTTCGTGGCCTGGTCCGGGCTGCTGCCCGACGTGACCGTGCAGGCCACCGCGCTGATCGAGGCCCGGCTCCCCGAGCCCGACCTGCGGCACACCACCGATCCCCTGGTGCGCACCATGGTGGCCAGAGGCGAGTGCGTGCTGTACCGCATGCCGGTCCGCGGCGGCGGCCACTACGCCACCGGCGGGCTGGCGGTGACCACCCGCCCGTACCGGCTGCTCGACGCCGACGGGAACCCGCACCCGCGCAGGTTCGCGTTCGGGGTTCCCACCGAGACGGTGCACTGGGTGACCGCGGCGGGCATCCGGCCAGGCGTCAACTCCGTCATCCTCGGCGACGCGGACGCTGTCGCGCGCGCGGGCATCTTCGCCGCGGTGCCGCAGTCGACGCTGGCCCGGCGGTGACGCTCAGGCCGTGTCGACCTACTCGGCCATCTTGTCCCGGGCCGCGATGAAGGCGTCCACCGCGCGGTGCACGTCGTCGGTCGAGTGCGCCGCCGACATCTGGGTGCGGATGCGGGCCTTGCCGTGCGGCACCACCGGGTAGGAGAAGCCGATCACGTACACGCCCTGGTCGAGCAGCAGGTCCGCCATCCGCCCGGCCCGCGCGGCGTCGCCGATCATGACCGGGATGATCGGGTGTTCGCCCGGCAGCAGGTCGAAGCCCGCGTCGGTCATCCGGGACCGGAACAGCGCGCTGTTCTCGCGCAGCCTGGTCAGCAGGTCGCCCGAGGAGTCCAGCAGGTCGAGGGTCGCCAGCGCGGCGGCGGTGATCGACGGGGCCAGCGAGTTGGAGAACAGGTACGGCCGCGACCGCTGCCGCAGCATCGCCACGATCTCGGCGTGCGCCGCGACGTAGCCGCCGCTGGCGCCGCCGAGCGCCTTGCCGAGGGTGCCGGTGTAGATGTCCACGCGGTCGCCGACGCCGAAGTGCTCGGGCGTGCCGCGGCCGGTGGCGCCCATGAAGCCGACCGCGTGCGAGTCGTCCACCATGACCAGGGCGTCGTACCGCTCGGCGAGCGCGCAGATCTCGTCCAGCGGCGCGAGGTAGCCGTCCATGGAGAACACGCCGTCCGTGGCGATGAGCCGGTAGCGCGCGCCCTCTGCTTCCCGCAGGCGCGCCTCCAGGTCGGCCATGTCGCGGTTGCGGTAGCGCGCTCGGCCCGCCTTGCACAGCCGGATGCCGTCGATGATCGACGCGTGGTTCAGCTCGTCGGAGATGACCACGTCCTGGTCGGTCAGCAGGGTCTCGAACAGGCCGCCATTGGCGTCGAAGCACGAGCTGTAGAGGATGGTGTCCTCGGTGCCGAGGAACCGCGACAGCCGCTGCTCCAACTCCTTGTGCGGCGCCTGCGTCCCGCAGATGAACCGCACCGACGCCATCCCGAACCCCCAGTTGTCCAGGGCGTCCTTCGCGGCGTGGATCAGCACGGGGTGGTCGGCGAGGCCGAGGTAGTTGTTGGCGCAGAAGTTCAGCACCTCGGTGTCGCCGCCGACCTTCACCGCCGCCCGCTGCGGGCTGGTGATCACCCGCTCGGCCTTGTGCAGCCCGGCCGCCCGGATCTCGGCCAGGCCAGCCAGCAGGTCTTCGCGCATCGCGCCGAACATCAGCTCTCCCAATCCATGATGACCTTGCCGCAGCGGCCGCCGCGCGCGGTGGCGAACGCCGCCCGGTGCTCGGTGTGGTGGAACCGGTGGGTGATCACCGGGCTCAGGTCGAGGCCGCCCTGCAGCAGGACCGACATCGCGTACCAGGTCTCGAACATCTCGCGGCCGTAGATGCCCTTGATGGTGATCATCTTGAGCACGACCGAACTCCAGTCGATCGCGATCTCCCGCGCGGGCAGGCCGAGCATGGCGATCTTGCCGCCGTGGCACATGTTGGCGATCATCTCGCGCAGCGCGGAGGGCTGGCCGGACATCTCCATGCCCACGTCGAAGCCCTCGGTCATGCTCAGCTCGCGGTAGACCTCGGCCACCGACGTCGTGCTGACGTCGAGCGCCAGGCTGACGCCGATCTTGCGGGCCAACTCCAGCCGCGGCTCGCTGACGTCGGTGATCACCACGTGCCGGGCGCCCGCGTGCTTGGCGACCGCGGCGGCCATCAGCCCGATCGGGCCCGCGCCCGTGATCAGCACGTCCTCGCCGAGGATCGGGAACGACAGCGCCGTGTGCACCGCGTTGCCGAACGGGTCGAAGATCGCGGCGACGTCCAGGTCGACGTGGTGGCTGTGCACCCACGCGTTCTGCTCGGGCAGCACCGCGTACTCGGCGAACGCCCCGTCGGTGTGCACGCCAAGGCCGATCGTGTTGGCGCACAGGTGCCTGCGCCCGGCCCGGCAGTTGCGGCAGGTGCCGCAGATCAGGTGCCCCTCGCCGCTGACCAGGTCGCCGACCTTGACCTTGGTGACCGCGGCGCCGACCTCGACCACCTCGCCGACGAACTCGTGGCCGAGGGTGAGCGGAGCCTGGACGGTCTTGGCCGCCCAGTCGTCCCAGGAATCGATGTGCAGGTCGGTGCCGCAGATGCCGGTGCGCAGCACGCGCAGCAGGATCTCACCCGGTCCCGGCTTCGGGTCCGGGACCTCCACGAGGTCCAGGCCGGGGCCCGGGGCGAGTTTGACCAGAGCCTTCACGATTCCTCCGATGCAGCGGGATGTGTGCCCGCGCGGAGTCTGCCTTACGTCCACACCGCCAGATCAGCCTAGTTGTCCCAGGAGACCTTCCACGGCCTGCGGATCGTCAGCGACCCGATGCGCACGTAGGTCGGCCTGCGGATGGTCAGCGACCCGGCTGTGACCGTCCCGACGATGACGAAATGCGTACCGCCGAGGCGCGCGCCACCCCTGACCTTGTTGGTGACGCTGCCCGCGGTCACCTGGACGTCGTCCGCGTCCACCGACGCGCTCTCCGGCATCAGCAGCTCCACCGATCCGCCTGCCACGTCCACCTCGACGCGCACCTCCGCGTGGTCGATGACCGCCTCGGTGAAGTCCAGGTCGGTGGAGCCCATCCGGTTGCGGATGAGGATGTCCTGTGGGACCACCCAGTTGCCGTTGCGCTTGACCGAGGACATGGTCGAGCGGAACTCGACCGGCCTGCTTGCGACAGCGCCGGGCAGGTCGCGGTTGACCACGCCGGGCAGGTCGACCAGGACACCGTTCAGCTCGGACCGGGTGCGCGCGGCGAGCGCGATGTCGGTGCGCGTGGTGAACTCGTCGAGGTTGATCAGGCCGTGCCCGATCGCCTTCTGCAGCACCGTGATCACGTGCTCGCGTTCGGCGTCGGAGACGCGCAGGTCTCGCGGGTCGATCGGGCCGGGCGGCCGCGCTTCTGTCACGGAACCAGCCTACTGCTCGGGCTCGGTGTCCAAGCCGTGTTCGATCGCGTACCTGGCCAACTCGACGCGGTTGTGGAGCTGGAGTTTCCGCAGCGTCGACTGCACGTGGTTCTCCACGGTGCGGTGCGAGAGCACGAGCCGGTCGGCGATCTGGCGGGCCGTGAGCCCCTTCGCCACCAGCCGCAGCACCTCGGTCTCCCGGTCGGTCAGCCGCGGCGTTGCGCCGTCCTCGGGGCCCGCGGCCATCCGCCGGTACTCGCCGAGCACCAGCCCGGCGAGGCCCGCGGTGAACACCGCGTCGCCCGCCGCCGTCCGGCGTACCGCGGCCACCAGCTCCTCGGCGGACGCGGACTTCACCAGGTAGCCGGACGCGCCCGCCTTCACCGCCTCCAGCACGTCGTCGTGCTCACCGCTGGCCGACAGCACCAGCACTCGGGTGGCCGCCAGGTCGGCGGTGATCTGCCGGGTGGCGTCCACACCGGACTCGGCGCCCAGGTTGAGGTCCATGAGCACCACGTCCGGCCGCACCGCGCGGGCGATGCGCACCGCCGAGGGCGCGTCGCCCGCGGTCGCGCGCACGTCGAACCCGCGTTCGGACAGGTCGCGGGCCACGCCGTCGCGCCAGATCGGGTGGTCGTCGACCACCATCACCGAGATCCGCCCTTCGGTCACTGTCTCCCCCTCATGCCTCTGCGCCCGACCCGCGGCACCCGCACCTCCCAATCCGTCCCGGCGTCCGGCGCCGTCTCCAGGGTGATGGTGCCGCCCAGCTCGGTCACCCGGCCCCGGATCGACCGGGCGATGCCCATCCGGCCCTCGCCCTCGGCGGCCGAGATCCGGCCCGCGGCGATGCCGACGCCGTCGTCGCGGATGCTCAGCACCACCTCGGCGCCCAGGTCTTCGAGCAGCACCCAGGCCCGCGCGCCCGGCCCGGCGTGCTTGTCGACGTTCGCCAAGGTCTCTTGCACCAGGTAGGCCAGCTCGGTGGCCGCCGAGTCGGCGACCATGACCGGCGTCGCGGGCACCGACACCTGGTACCTGTCCGTGGCCAGCACCTGCAGCCGGGGCCGTAGGTCGGCCGCGCCGTCCGCGGTGGACTCCAGCGGCGCGGCCGCGACCAGCGCGCGCAGCGCCACCTCCTGCCTGCCTGCCAACTCGGCCAACTCGGCCGCCTCGCCACCCAGCTCGCGCCCGCGTTTGCCGACCCGGGCCAGCACCTGCAGCACGCTGTCGTGGATGGAGCGCGCCAGCCGCTCCCGCTCGGCCGTCGCCGCCTCGACCCGCAGGGCCTTGGCCAGCCGCTCCGCCGACTGCCGCGAAGTTGTCGTGGCCAGGCCGAGCACGAACCCGATGCCGACCAGCAGCACCAGGTCGCGGGTCAGGTCCGTGTCGACATATCCGCGCACGCCGTAGTTGGCCAGCGACACCACCAGCCCGAACACCGTGCCGCCGACCATGCCCGCGCGCACGGCGCCGACCGCGACCACGGCCGTGACCCACACCGTCGGCACCAGCGGTACGCCCAACTCGGTCATCTGCTCGTCAGTGAGCACCAGCCGCGACATCGCCATCGCGCCGAGGCACACGGCCAGGTCGAGCACGGTGAACCACAGCGGACCGCGGGCGTCGCGCAGGTAGACCACGGAGGTGACCGCTGTCCAGCCCGCCATGATCCCGACCGTGACCCAGGCCAGCGCGGCGCTCGCGTACTCGGACTGGTGCATGGCCACGACCCCGGCGGCGAACAGCAGCGTCATGATCCGCAGCAGCACCGCGGCCCGCCACAGCGGCGCCGTCGGGTCCTTCGGCTCGGGCCGGTCCGGGCCGCGGTAGCGCTCGCCGGGCAGCCGGACCCCGCGCGTCACGGCCGGGTCGGCTCCGGGTCGGCCGCCGCGTCCTCGGCGTCTTCGGTGTCGTCTCCGGTTTCGTCGTCGGCCTCGGCGTTGGGCCGCGAGCCCGCGTCATCGAGCACCTCGACGTCTTCCGGCGCGGCCTCGGTTTCGCTCAGCAGGGACCGGATGCCCGAGTTGAGCACCGCGAGCAGCGGCACGGCCAGCAGCGCGCCCGCGATGCCCGCCGCGATCAGGCCGACCGCGATGGCGAGCACGACAGCCAGCGGGTGCAGCTTCACCGCGCGACCGAGCAGCAGCGGCTGCAACACGTGGCTCTCGATCTGCATCACGCCGATCACCACGACGAGCACGATCAGCGCCGAGACGAACCCGTTCGCCACGAGCGCGATCAGTATCGCCACCGTGCCCGCGATGAGCGCACCGATGATCGGGATGAACGCGGTGAGGAACACCAGCGCGGCCAGCGGCACCACCAGCGGGACGCCGATGATCCACAGGCCGATCCCGATGCCGACGGCGTCGAACACGGCCACCGCCGCGGTCGCCCGCACGTAGCTGACCAGCGAGGCGAACGAGCGCCTGCCCGCCACGTCGACCCGGTCGCGGACCGTCGCGGGCACGCCGCGCACGATGAACCGCCACATCCCGGCGCCGTCGGAGAGCATGAAGATGAGGATGAACAGCGTCAGCACCAGCCCGGTGAGCACCTCGCCGATCGTGGTGGCCGTGGTGATCGCCCCCGAGGTGATCGCCGACTGGTTCTCCTTGATCGCGTTGATCGCGTCGTCCAGATAGCCCTGGATCTGGTCCTGACGCAGGTGCAGCGGCCCGTTGGCCAGCCACTCCCGGATCGCGTCGAGGCTGTCGTTGACCTGGCTCTGGAGCTGGGGCAGGCCGTTGCTGAACTCGGTGATCACGAACGTCAGCACGCCGCCGACCACGGCGAGCCCGCCGACCATCACGATGGTGGCGGCCAGCCCGCGCGGCACCCGCCACTCGACCAGCTTGCCGACGCCGGGCGCCATCAGCGCCGCGAGCAGCAGCGCGATGGCTATCGGGATCACCACATGGGAGAAGTAGCCCAACAGGTAGATGATGACGTACAGCGCGCCGATGATCATCAGGAACCGCCAGGCCAGCGCCGCGCTGACCCGTAGTCCCTTGGGCACCAGCGGGGTGACGTCGTTGCTCGGAGGCGTCGACCGGTGCTTCATGCCCGCGACGCGGTTTCTGGTCATCGCGATCACGGTATCTGGCGAACCGGTCCGCGGCGACGGATGCGTCTGATGTGATGACCATGTGACCGACTACGTGCCGCTGTCCGCGCTCACCGACACCGAGCGGGCCGTCCGCGCGGCGTTCACCACCGGCACCCACCTCGACCTCACCGGGCGCGCGGACCGCGCGGTCCGTGCCCCCGTGTTGGCCGCGCTGCTCACCGACGCCTACCCGCTCGACGACGGCGCGATGCCCGCGCTGCGCCTCGACCGCGCCGTCGTCACCGGCAGGCTGGACCTCGAAGGCCGCCGGGTGCGCCACGTCATCACCCTGCGCCGCTGCCACTTCGACCAGGCGCCGATCCTGCGCATGGCCCGGCTGACCGCGCTGAGCCTGCGCGGCTGCCACACCCCGGGCCTGCGGGCGCGGAACCTTCGGGTGAGCAGCGACCTGGTGCTCGAAGCCGGGTTCACCTGCAACGGCGTCCTCGACCTCACCGACGCCACCGTCGACGGCACGCTGCGCCTGTCGGGTTCCGTGCTGCGCAACCCGAAGTCCGGCGCGCTGCTGGGCGCGCGGCTGCGGGTGTCCGGGTCGGTCCAGGCGGTGGCGCTGCGGGCGTTCGGTGAGGTGCGGCTGCGCGGCGCGAACGTCGGCGGCAGCGTCTACCTAACCGGCGCGAGCCTGGTCCACCCGGTCGGCGACGCGCTGGAGGCCACCGGCCTGGTCGTCACGGGCAATCTGCTCTGCGACACGGGCGGCGGCCGGTTCGACGCCGCGGGCGCCGTCGTGCTCGCGGGCGCCCGGATCGGCGGCGACGCGGTGTTCTCCGGCGCCTACCTGCACGACGCGCAGGCCACCGACAGCCAGGTCATGGTCATCCCCCGCGGCGTCGCCGAGGACCACACCGTCCTGGACGCCGACCGCGTGCGCGTCGACGGCGACGTCAAGCTCGACGCGGGGTTCACCGCGGTCGGCGCGGTCCGCCTGCGCGGTGCGCGGATCGGCGGCCACGTTCTGCTCTCCGGCGCCACCATAGGCATTCCCAAGGTCGTGGCCAGGCTGTCCGCGGCGTTCGCCGCCGGGCGGGCGGTCGACTCGGTACCGGTCGCCCTGGTGGCCGACGGCGTCGAGGTCGGCGGCGACGTGGAGGCCCGCGGTGCGGTGCGCGGGCGGATCGACTCCGACGGCGAACGGCGCTCGGCCCTGCGCGCGTACGGCCAGGTCCGCCTGGTCGACGCGGTCGTCCATGGCAGCGCCAGCCTGTCCGGCGCACGACTGCACGCGCCGGCTATCGATGCGCTGTTCGCCGACCGGCTGCGCGTCGGCGGCACCCTGTTCCTGCGCAAGGTGCGGATCAGCGGATCCGTGCGGCTGCAGAACGCGAACATCGGCTCCACCCTGGACTGTTCCGGCGCTCGCCTGCTCAAGCCGCGCATCCGCGCGAACGGCACGGTCAAGCCGTCGCTGGACGCGCGGGTCGCCACGGTAGGCAAGGACTTGCTGTGCAGCCACGGCTTCCGGGCGACCGGCGGGGTGCGGGTGCGGCTGGTCGAGGTCGGCAAGATGGCCACCTTCGCGGGCGCCCGGCTCGGCGGCCGCTCCGGCCCCGGCCACCCGGTCGCGGACAAGGCGCTGTCGGCCTATGGGCTCACCGCGCAGGAGCTCGTGCTCGCGTTCTCGCCGCGCAGGCCGCCGAAGGGCCAGATCGTGCTCACCCGGGTCAGTGCCGTGTCGGTCATCGACGGGCCCGCGCTGTGGGAGGCCGACGGCGGTATCGACCTGGAGGACTTCACCTACCAGGCGATCAGCTCCTACCCGAACGTGCCGGTGCAGACCCGGCTGGCCTGGCTGCGCGCCGTGCAGCCGGACTTCGCGCCGGGCCCGTACGAGCAGCTCGCCGCGGTGTACTCCGCGGGCGGCGACGAGGAGCTGGCGCAGAAGGTGCAGTTGGAGCGCCAGCGCAGGCGCTACGCCGAACTGCACCTCGCGGGCCGGGCGTGGGGCAGGCTGCAGGACTGGACTGTGGGCTACGGCTACCGGCCGTGGCTGGCCATCGTGTGGCTGACGCTGTTCTGGCTGCTGGGCACGCTGTGGTTCCTCGGCCACCGGATGGTGAACCTCGACGTCGACGTGAACCCGGTGTGGAACCCGCCGCTGCTCGCCACCGACCTGCTGCTGCCCATCATCGACCTCGGCCAGGACAACAAGTGGCGGATGGTCGGCCCGTCCCAGTGGATCGCGGGCGCGTTGATCGCCGTCGGCTGGATTCTGGCCACGACGGTCGCTGCCGGCGCGACCCGGGTGCTCAAACGCGGATGATCCACAGGTGTGGACAGTTTCGCTCCGTAACGGGCACACGCAGGCGTGCTAACTGATCGTGATCTGTGGAAACACTCTGTGTTCGTCACACGATCAGGTAGGTCTCCTCTGTCACGCGTGCATAACGACGGTCCGCGATGCCACTGTCTGCGGTGCACGGTGATCGCCGTGCGGCCCCAGATCGGAAGGCGACAGGTACCGAACCGTGGACCAGGCGAAGAGAGAGACGACCGCACTCGTGCGGCGCGTGGTCTCTCGTGCGCTGTTCGTCCTCGGGGGCACCGTCGCCACGACCGCCGCGGCCTGGGCCATCTCGTCGGCCACCGCCGTCGCGGACACCACCGCCGACCTCCAGCACAACCTGCGTTCCGCCGTCGAGGCACTGCCGGTGCTCGACGCGCCCGCGCTGGCCGACGGCAAGGCGCTGGTCATCGGCGTCACCGACAGCCTCGGTCGGATCATCGGCGAGCCGATGGACCCCGACTTCGGCGCCCACGCGCAGGAGTCGGTCGAGGAGTTCGGCCGCCAGATCGCGGAGCACCTGACACCGAAGCCCCTCTCGGTCGAGCGGATCGACACCGTTGTCGAGTCCCTCACTGAGCTGTCTCCCGCGCCTGTCGCGCCGCCCGCCGCCGAGGCCCCGGTCACCGTGGTCACCCTCGCGGACAAGGTGCGGCCCGGCGCGGTCGACGAGATCGCCGTCGCGGGCGCGAAGGAACGCGCCAACGCCGACGGGATGAACCGGCGCGGTTCGCCGGTGCCCGCCGACGAGGCTCCCGGGCTGCCCGGCGGCCCCGGCCCGCTGGCGCCGCTGAGCGTTCCCGCGCCCGCCGCCCCCGGTCACACCGGGACCGGCTCTGTGGACGCCCCTGTTCTCGGTCTGCTCTCCGCAGTCCCGGCAGGCACCGACCTGACGGCCACCGACGCGCTGCGTTCGGCCCAGGTTCTGGTGCCCGCCACCGTCGCCGCCCAGCCCGGCGTCACCCCCGACTGATTTCCCGCGCGGCCGCGGAGCGTCTTGAGCTCCGTCGGGTCATGCGCGTAGTCCGCATGCCCAGGCCGTGCCTTCCACCCGCGGGTCCTCCCGCATCCCCCATGGGCGGCCACTGCCCCGACGCGGATCTCCGTGTCCGGTCGCCCGCACCTCCCCCGTAAGGGAAAACCAGAAGGAGAACACCAGAATGCAGACCTGGGCGAAGCGCGGAATCCAGACCGCGCTGGTCACGGGTGGTTTGCTGATGCTCGGTACCGGCATCGCTTCTGCCGATGAGGATGTGAACCCCGACCGGCCCGCCTCGGCGCTGGACGGCTCGATCACCATCCCCATCAAGATCGACAACAATGCGCTGGCCACGCCGTTCGGCGTCAAGGCCCTCCCGGAGATCGACCGCGAGATCAAGATCAACCCGGGTCTGCTGACCCGCTCGGTCCCGCTCGCGGACCGGATCATGCCCTCGCTGCCCGCCACGTCGAAGACGCAGTCCGACGACTGCTGCGGCGACGAGGACGTGCTGCGCGGCAACCAGCTCTTCGGCCACCTGGTCGTCCCGATCGACATCTCCGGCAACGCCATCGCCGCCGGTGGTGACGCGGCCGTGGAGAACGACTCCACGCAGACCGCGGGACACACCCACGACATCACCACCGACGGGGCGCACAGCGGCTTCGCGGGCAACGTCGTCGGGCTCGACTACGCGCTCCCCGTGCAGATCACCGGCAACGCGCTGGCCGCGTTCGGGACCGCCGAGACCTACAACACCGCCACCCAGTCGGCTGTCGCCGACGGCGGCATCGAGACCGATGGCAACCACGGCTCACTCGCGGGCAACATCCTCGCGGGCCACTTCGCCACCCCGGTCCAGCTCAACGGCAACGCGGTCGCGGGCGGCGGCAACGCCACGGCGAACTCGGACACCTCCTCCGACGCCACCGCGGGCGGCGCGCTCATCACCGACGGCGAGCGCGGCTCGCTGGCGGGCAACGCGTTCGGCGTGCCGGTGGCACTGCCGGTGCAGGGCAACGGCAACGCGCTGAGCCTGGTGGGCATCTCCGAGACCACCACGGCCGCCGACGCGTTCGCGCAGGCGGGCGACCTCGGCCCGAACTTCCACTACATCACCACCAACGGTGTCGACGGCGTGCTGTCCGGCAACGTCGGGCAGCCCGGCCTCGCGGGCCCGGTCGGCGTCAACTGCAACGCGGCCACCGGCGGCGGCATCGCCGACGCCCTCTGCGAGACCAGCGGCGACGCCACCGCGGGCGGCGGTAACTTCACCAACGGTGACGGCGGCACGGGGTCCGGCACGATCGGCCACGCGCCGGTCGCGCTGCCCACCCAGGGCTTCGGCAACGCCGCCGCGGCCATCGGCAACGCCACCGCCGACGACACCAACACCACCACGTCGAGCGCGGGCGGCGACTCGTACACCCACGGTGACGACAGCGTGCTCTCCGGCACTGTGCTGGAGCCCTCGGTGGCGAGCCCGATCGACCTCTGCGGCAACTCCGCCGCGGGCGGCGGCCAGTCGGACGTGGTGTGCGACAACACCAACACCACCGACTCCGGCGGCTACGCGGGCGGCACCGGCAACGACAGCATCGGGTCCGGCAACATCGGCACCATCCCGATCGCCATCCCGGTCGAGGGCCTGGGCAACACCGGCGGCGCCATCGGCAACGCGACGACCACCACCACCGAGACCAAGCTGGTCAACTCGGGCGGCGACGGCAACGCCATCGACGACGCGGGCACGCTGGCCGCCAACGTGGTGAACGTGCCGGTCGCAGGCCCGGCGCAGGTGTTCGGCAACACGGCGGGCGCGGTGGCCAACACCAGCGCCGACTCCTCCTCGGACAGCACCATCACCGCGGGCGGCGCCTCCAAGGCCAAGGGCGACGGCGGCTCGCTGGCGGGCAACATCGCGCAGGCCCCGATCGCGTTCCCGGTGCAGTTCTTCGCGAACGGCATCACGGGCGGTGGCCACGGCGAGACCAGTGGCTCCAACATCGTCACCTCGACCGCGGGCGACTTCGCCGAGACCTCCGGCGAAGACGGCAGCGGCACGGGCAACATCGTGTCCGTCCCGATCGCGGGCGCGGCACAGGCGTTCTCGGACTCCGTCGCGGCCGTCGGCCACAACGACGCGAGCGCCGACAGCACCACCACGTCCACCGCGGGCGGCCCGGCCACCACCTCCGGTGCGTTCGGCTCCCTCGCGGGCAACGTGCTCAGCCCGCAGGGTCTGCCGCTCGCGCAGACGTTCGGCGTCGCGGGGTCGGCGGTGGGCGGCCAGAACACCGCCGAGGCCACCAACGACACCGTTGCCACCTCCGGCGGCGACATCGTCACCACCGGTGACGAGGGCTTCCTGTCGGGCAACCTGTTCGATGTCCCGGCCGCTGCGCTGGGTCAGGCGCACGGCGACGCCGTCGCCGTGCTCGCCAGCGAGTCGGTCGGCACGTCCGACAACCTCACCTCGGGCACCGTCGGCGGCACCTCCACCACCAGCGGCGAGGCCAGCGACCTGTCCGGCATCGACGGCACCCTGCCGCTCGGCGTCGACCTCCCGTTCTACGACGTGCCGATCGAGATCCTGGCCGACGCCATCGCCAACGGCACCCACACCAGCGAGGTCGCGGTGGGCGAGGAGTCCCCGCAGCTCCAACTGCCCGCGGTAGGCGGCCTGCAGGCCACCGAACTGCCGCGCGTGTCGGCGCTGCCGACCCTGCCCGGCGGTCCCGAGGAGCAGGCCCGTTCGCTCCCCGTGCGCGGCGGCAACCCGTTCAGCTCGGTGAGCGGCAACCTGTTCGACGGTGGCCTGCTCGACCTGCTCGACTTCGGTTCGGACGACGTCACCGGCGGTCTGCTCGGCGGCACCCTGCCCACCGACGGCCTGTCCGGTGGCCTGCCGACCAACGGTCTCTCCGGCGGTCTGCCCACCGATGGTCTGTCCGGTGGCCTGCCCACCGACGGCCTGACCGACCTGAACGACATCCTGCCGACCGACGGTCTCTCCGGTGGCCTGCCCACCAGCGGCACCCTGCCGACCGATGGCCTGACCGACCTGTCCGACGTCCTGCCGACCGGCGGCACCCTGCCGACCGGTGGTCTCACGGACCTGAACGGCGGCCTGCCGACTGATGGTCTGTCCGGCGGCCTGCCGACCGGTGGCTTCGCCGACCTGACCGAGGTTCTGCCGACCGATGGTCTGTCCGGCGGCACCCTGCCGACCAATGGCCTGACCGAGGTCCTGCCGACCGATGGTCTGTCCGGTGGCCTGCCCACTGGTGGCGTCCTGCCGACCAGCGTCCTGTCGGACCTGCTGTTCGGCGGTCTGAGCTCCTTCCCCGCCCTCCCGGGTGAGTTCCGCACGTTGCCCGCGCCCGCCTCGCGTTCCGCTGCCCCGGTCATGCCCGACCTGGACACCGTGACCGGCGCGTTCTCGGGTGACCTGTTCCAGGTTCCGTCCCTGGACCGGCTGCCGATCCAGACCCCCGCGCTCTCGGGTCTGGACTCGGCGGCTCTGCCGACTGACGTTGCCGGTGGCACCTCCCTCACCGACACGCAGTCGCGGCTGGCCGGCCTGTTCGGCCAGTCTCTGATCGGCTGACCACCGATCCGACCAGAACGGGCCCGGGAGCACACGCTCCCGGGCCCGTTCGTCATGTGTTCGGCACTGCGGGTCAGTCGAACTGCCAGGAGCGTTTGGCGAGGCCGTACCAGAAGCCGTCGATCACGGTTCGCGGTCCGCGCAAGGTGTCCAGGCCTGCGCCGAGCGAGACGAACAATGGCGCGAAGTGCTCGGTGCGCGGGTGCGCGAGCGCGCTCGCGGGCGCCTTGCGCTCGAAGTCGATCAGTGCGTCGAGGTCGAGCGCGGTGATCGCCTGATTGCCCCAGTCGTCGAACTCGGCAGACCACTCGGGGGGTTCGTGGTCGTTCTCGCGCCGCAGGTCCAGGCCGCGCAGGTTGTGGGTGAAGAAGCCGCTGCCGATGATCAGCACACCTTCGTCGCGCAGCGGCGCGAGTTTGCGGCCCAACTCCACCAGCGCGGCCGGGTCCAGCGTCGGCATCGAGATCTGCAACACCGGGATGTCGGCCGCCGGGAACATCTCGACCAGCGGCACGTAGGCGCCGTGGTCGAGCCCGCGAGCAGGCTCGTCGGCAACCGGCGTTTCGTGGGCGCGCAGCAGTTTGCGCACCGTGGCTGCCAGTTCCGGCGCGCCGGGCGCGGGGTAGCGCACCTGGTAGTAGCGCTCGGCGAAGCCGCCGAAGTCGTAGGTCAGCGGCACGGTCTCGGTGGCGCCGATGGTCAGCGGAGCCGCCTCCCAGTGCGCGGACACGATGAGGATCGCTGTCGGCCGGACCAGCCCGGACGACCACTCGGCGAGTTGCTTGGTCCACACCGGGTCGTCGGCCAGTGGCGGAGCGCCGTGGCTGAGGTAGAGCACTGGCTGCGGCGTTGCCGTCGTCATGATCCTGCCTTTTGTTGAACTATAAACAACATATCACGGCGGGCTCGCGCGTCGACCCCACCGTCGCGTTGACAGAACGCTGATGCCTACCTGACGGGTAATCGACTGGCCGCGCACGGCCTGGCATGGTGAGTGGTGTTGCGGCCGCGACCGTCCTGAAACCTGTGCTGTAGAAGGGGATTCCTGTCATGAGCGACCTCAAGGAACTCGTCGACCGCTACATCGCCGTCTGGAACATCGGCGACGCCGACGACCGTCGCGCCGCGGTCGCCGACCTGTGGACCGAGGGGGGCGTCTACACCGACCCGCTCATGGACGTCGAGGGCCACGACGCCATCAACGGCGGTATCGGCGCGGCGCTCGCCCAGTTCGCGGGCCACGAGATCAAGCTTCTCGGCGACGTCGACGCGCACCACAACATCGTGCGCTTCCACTGGGAGCTCGTCCCGGTCGGCGGCGGCGAGTCCGTTGTGGAGGGATTCGACGTCGCGGTCGCCGACGAGGGCAAGTTCACCGGCGTCTACGGCTTCATCGACAAGATGCCCGCCGCCTGAACTCCCACAACGCCACGCCGTGGGAGCCGGACCACCGGTTCCCACGGCGCAGAGCACGTGGTTCACCGCCAGACCCATCCTTGGCCTTGGCTCCGGTGACATTTCTTCATCGGGTTCCTGAACCACCCGCCCCAGGCGGCGGAACCTGGTGCAGCCAAGATTGCCACTGAAGTTCGGGGGGCGGAATGTATGAAACGACGGAGCGCTCAGCCAGTTGGAGCTGTCCGTCAAGCTAGGCCCTGCCGCGCACCGGCACCCGCCCCGGGCGAAGGCCCCCGCCCGGTGCGCCCCGCGGTTCCAACCAGGATTCCGTAGCCGCGAGACAGCGCGGTCGGTTCGTCAGCGCCAGGGACGTAGTGCGATATCGGTGGCGTGGTGGAGTTGGTGGCGTAGCTGGTCGGGATCGTCGGAGACGGATGGGTTGTCGAGTAGCACTTGGAGTGCGCCGTCGACGGCACCGACGAATGCGCCCACGAGGGCAGCGGCGGTCACCTCGTCGAGTTCCTCGGGAAATGCCTGCTGGAGATGCTTGGCGATGTCGCGTTGGGCGTCGAACTGGATCTGCAGAGCGCGCCCGCCGACTGCGGGGACGGTACGGATCAACCGCAGCCGCAGCGCGGTGAGCCGGTTGACCATGTCGTCGGGCTGCCCCTCGGGACCGGCGACGTCGCGCAGCGCCCGCAGCAGCACGTCTACGGGCCGGTCACCGGGTTCAAGGTCGGCGATCGCCGCCAGGGCCGCGTCCACCCGCCCGTCGGTGTCGGGGAAGAGCAGCTCCTCCTTGCCAGCGAAGTAGCCGAAGAACGTCCGGGTGCCGATATCGGCGGCTGCGGCGATATCGGCGATGGTCGTGCCGTGGTACCCGTTGCGCTCGAACAGTTCGACGGCCGCGTCAACGAGCGTCGTGCGGGTGCGGTCCCGTTTGCGGTCGCGCAGAGTGCGCGGCACCCCGGTCGGAGACGACATGCGGTCAGCATAGCGCAATGAGTGCCATCTCGCACTCATTGCAAGTTCGCACTGAGTGCGGCTAGGATGGCGGGTATGCGTCGCCCTACAGTGCTGATTTGCGGAGCCGGTATCGCCGGCCCGACCCTGGCGTACTGGCTGGCGCGACATGGGTTCCACCCGACGGTCGTCGAACGCGCCCAGGGGCTGCGCTCCAGCGGCAACCCCGTCGACGTGCGCGGCGCCGCCGCTCAGGTGGCCAGCCGGATGGGCATCCTGCCGCGCCTGCGCGACGCCGCCACCCACGCGACCGGCTTCGCCTTTGTCACGGCCTCTGGACGCAGGATCGGTCCGCTACGGCTGGGCCGGCCACGCGGCGACGAGGTCGAGGTGCCCAGGGACGATCTCGCGGCGATCCTCAGTGACGCTGCCCGCGACAACGCCGAGTTCCTGTTCGGCGACTCGATCACCGCGCTGCGCCAGGACACCGGCGGAGTCGACGTCACCTTCCAGCGCGCAGCCCCACGCCGGTTCGACCTGGTCGTCGGCGCTGACGGGCTGCACTCGACCGTGCGCACCCTGGTGTTCGGCCCCGAGACGGGATTCGTCCACCACCTCGGCCTCTACATCGCCACACTCCCGCTCGGTCGCCCCGCGGCCGACCCGACCACCATCCTGATGTACAACGCGCCGGGTCGTTCGCTGACCGTGCACCCCGGCCGGGGCAATGCTGGGGCCGCCTTCATCTTCCGCGGCCCGAGCCTGCCCGAGCTCGACCACCGTGACGTCGAGGCCCACAAGCGGATCATTCTCGACGCCTATGCCGGCGACCGCTGGCAACCGCCCGTGCTCCCCGAGTTACTCGACCGCCTACGCGCCGCCGACGACCTGTACTTCGACTCGATCAGCCAGGTCCAGGTGCCGGCCTGGTCACGCGGCCGGGTGACACTGCTCGGCGACGCCGCCTCCTGTGTGTCCCTGTTCGGAGACGGATCCAGCCTGGCCATGATCGGCGCCACCACCCTCGCCGAGACACTGGCCGCCACCCCCCATGATCACGCTGCTGCCTTCCACACCTACGAAACCCGCCACCGCAAGGCGAGCAACCCACGCCAGCGCGGCCATGTCCTCGCCGCCGCACTGCTTGTGCCCGCGACACACACCGGCCTCACCGCCCGCAACCTCACCACCCGCTTGCTCCCACGCGTGCCGGCCCCAGCACCCCGCCCTGCGCGCTAATGACAGGACGTTTAACGCCCAGCATCTTGCGCAGGAATGTTCACAGGTCAGAGTCAATAGCGGCATGCCCATGTGACGTCGGCGCAAGCCCACGGCGACCCGCCGCCGGTCGTAGCAATGAATCTCATCGCAATGATCGGTCAGTTCTGGGCCAGGTCGGCGAAGCGGCTGTAGTGCAGCTGGTGGGCTACGACCACGGTCGTTGTGGGGCCCGCGCGGTGCTTGGCCAGGATCAGGTCGGCCTCACCGGCTCGCGGGTCGTCGCGCTCCCAGGCGTCCGGGCGGTTGATCAGCAGAACGATGTCCGCGTCCTGTTCCAGCGATCCAGACTCACGCAGGTCGGAGAGCATGGGGCGCTTGTCGGTGCGTTGTTCGGGGCCGCGGTTGAGCTGGCTGATCGCGACCACCGGCACCTCGATCTCCTTGGCCAGCAGCTTGAGCTGGCGGGAGAACTCCGAGACCTCCTGTTGCCGCGATTCGACGCGCTTGCCCGAGGTCATGAGCTGGAGGTAGTCGACGATCACGAGCTTGAGGTCGTGCCGCTGCTTGAGCCTGCGCGCCTTCGCCCGGATCTCCATCATCGTCATGTTGGGCGAGTCGTCGATGAACATCGGGGCTTCGCTGATCTCGCTCATCCGGCGGGCGAGGCGGGTCCAGTCGTCGTCGCTCATCCGGCCGCCGCGCATGTCGCCGAGGCGGATGCGGGCCTCGGCGGACAGCATGCGCATGACGATCTCGGTCTTGCTCATCTCCAGCGAGAACAGGACGCTCGCCATGCCGTGCTTGATCGAGCACGACCGCGCGAAGTCCAGCCCCAGTGTCGAATTGTGCGTGGGCACCATGGACCGGCTCGCCAGGTACAGGTGATCCGCGTTGTCCACCTGCACGCACCGCACCGGCACGCTCGCGACCGGGCGCACGGCGACGATCCGCCGATGCGCGGGCGCGGCCGTGCCCGCCATCCGGTCCTTGTGCGCCAGGTGTTTGCGCTCCAGCCGGAAGATCCGGTCCTCGGCGGTGAACCGGAGCGTGTGCGGCCGGGACCTGTCGCACCGGTAGCCCAGTCCCACGATCAGCTCGCGCACGTCGGCCACCAACCGGCCGTCGGCGCTGCTGAACCCGATCGCGCCGCTCGCGGTGACCACGCCCGCGGCGTCCAGGATTCCGGCGAGCAGCGCGCGCCGCTGTGTCTCGGCGGCGCGGAGGTAGGCGGGCGGGAGGCAGGCGAAGTCGGACGACCCGCCCTCGGCCTCGACGTGCGCCAGGATCTCCGGGTCGGCCGTGGGGCCGCCCAGCCACACGCCCAGGGCGTACGGCGACGGGAGGTCGGCGTCCGGCAGCACCAGGGGGCGCGTGTTCGCCACCGAATGCGCGGCGTGCCGGTCTGCCGCCAGTTCCGCCGTGGTGCGGATCGCGCCGGTTTCGGTGCGCCACTGGTGGTGCGCGTCGGCGGTGATCACGGTGCCGTCGGCGAACTCGACCGCGAAGCACGGCCGACCGCGCAGGACTTCGGTCGCCGCTGTCACCGATGTCGGCAGGCCGTTGGCGTCGAGCAGGGCGTCGCCGACGCGGACCGCGCCCATCGTCGTCCAGCCGGTCGGGGTGGGCAGCGGGGTGTCCAGGGCCAGCGCCTTGCCGACACCCGGCCGGGCCGCGACGATGATCATCTGGCCGGGGTGCAGGCCGTTGGTGACCTCGTCCAGGTCGGCGAAGCCGGTCGGGATGCCGAGGGAGTTGCCGCCGCGCGAGGCGATGGCGTCGATCTCGTCCATGGTGGGCTGCAGCAGCTCCTCCAGGGCGACGTAGTCCTCGCTCATGCTGCGCTCGGTGACCTCGTAGATCGCTGACTGGGCGCGGTCGACCACCTCGGTGACGTCCGCGCCCTCGGCGCCCTGGTAGCCGAGCTGCACGATGCGGGTGCCCGCCTCCACCAGCCTGCGCAGGATCGCCTTCTCGGCCACGATCTCGGCGTAGTACCCGGCGTTCGCGGCCGTCGGCACGCTGGCGATCAGGGTGTGCAGGTAGGGCGCGCCGCCGACCCGGCGCAGCTCGCCGCGGCGTTCGAGCTCGGCGGAGACCATGATCGGGTCGGCGGGCTCGCCGCGGCCGTAGAGGTCCAGCACGCAGTCGTAGATCATCTGGTGCGCGGGCCGGTAGAAGTCGCCCGGGCGTAGTGCCTCGATGACGTCGGCGATCGCGTCCTTGGAGAGCATCATGCCGCCGAGCACGCTCTGCTCGGCAGCCAGATCCTGCGGCGGCTGCCGGTCGAGACCGTGGTCGGGGTCGCTCGGCATCGGCGGCATCGAACGGTCGTCGGTGAGCGCCACGCGCGGCCCCTCCCTCGTACATCTGTTCGGTTGAACAGTACGTCCCCCGGCCGACAATTTCGGCTGAATCAGCATCCCTGGTGCGTGTCGTCCGGGCGACGTTAGAACCCCCGAACGGCCGCTTGCAAACGACCCTGGGGACGCTTCTGTGGACAACTTGGGGATGGTCTGCCACAACTGAGCACAGGTCCACCGGTACCTGTGTACAACTTGGGGACAACTAGTCGAGTTACTGGTGAATCCGCAGGTCAGAGGCTGTGCACAAGGTGTGGAGAAAACTCACGAACTCCGCCCGGCGTGTCGCGCCCGACACCCGCTTCGGCGTGTCGGCGCGACCGTTCACTCGGCGGGGTGACGCCGGCCTGTGGACAACTCCGAAGAGCGCGAAACCGCCCCTCCCAGACCGTTCGGGAGGGGCGGTTCCGAGTCTGACGGGCCTCAGCCCGCGGGGGTCACGTTCACGGTGAACGCGGCCGAGACGTCCGGGTGCAGCCGGACGTTCACCGGGTGCTTGCCGACCGTCTTGATGTGGCCGGACACCTCGATGGCGCGCTTGTCGAGCACCGGACCGCCCGCCGACTTGACGGCGGAGACGATGTCGGCGGTGGTGATGGAGCCGAACAGCTTGCCCGAGCCCGAGGCGGCCTTGGCGGTCAGTGGCACGGTGCCCAGCGCGGTGAGCGCGGCCCGAACCTCCTTGGCGTGGTCGAGGTCGCGGATCCGGCTGGCCTCCTGGGCCCGGCGGATGACCTGGACCTGCTTCTCGGCGCCCTTGGTCGCCAGGATCGCGAACCCGCGGGGCAGCAGGTAGTTGCGGCCGTAGCCGTCCTTGACCTCGACGGCGTCGCCGGGGCTGCCCAGACCGCTCACATCGGTGGTGAGGATGAGCTTCATGACTCGTCTCCTCCTTGTCAGCGAGCGGTCGAGGTGTAGGGAAGCAGGGCGACCTCGCGGGCGTTCTTGACCGCGATGGCCACGTCGCGCTGGTGCTGACTGCAGTTGCCGGTGACCCGGCGGGCCCGGATCTTGCCGCGGTCGGAGATGTACTTCCGCAGCAGGGTGGTGTCCTTGTAGTCGATGTTCACCGGACGGTCCTTCTTCACGTCCTTGCAGAACACGCAGACCTTCTTCTTCGGCTTGCGAATCGGTGGCTTGGCCACGGTGGTACTCCTGAGTGCGATCTAGTGAAAGTCTGGATACGGGGTGCGGTGCGCGGTGCCTAGAACGGTGGCTCGTCGTTGAAGCCGCCGCCACCGCCGCCACTGGCGGGCGGTGCGGAGCCCCACGGGTCGTCGGCGGGCGGCGCGGACGGGCCCGACCCGCCGCCGAAACCGCCTCCGCCGCCACCACCGGTGCCGCGGCTGACCTTGTTGACCTTGGCGGTCGCGTAGCGCAGGGACGGGCCGACCTCGTCGACCTCAAGCTCCATGACGGTGCGCTTCTCGCCCTCTCGGGTCTCGAAGGACCGCTGCTTGAGCCGCCCGCTCACGATCACGCGGGCGCCCCTGGTGAGCGATTCGGCCACGTTCTCCGCGGCCTGGCGCCAGATGTTGCACCGCAAGAACAGCGCCTCGCCGTCCTTCCACTCGCCCGACTGCTTGTCGAACGTGCGGGGGGTGGACGCGACCGTGAAGCTGGCCACGGCGGCACCCGACGGGGTGAAGCGCAGTTCTGGATCGGCGGTCAGGTTCCCGACCACCGTGATTATCGTGTCGCCAGCCATCGTTGCCTCCCGGCCCTCAGGCCGTCTCGCGCCGCATGACCTTGGTGCGCAGCACAGATTCCTGCAGCGAAAGCTGACGGTCCAGCTCCTTCACCGCGTCCGGCTCGGCGTTCACGTCGAGCACCGCGTAGATGCCCTCGCTGTGCTTCTTGATCTCGAACGAGAGCCGGCGCTTGCCCCAGATGTCGACCTTCTCGACGTTCCCGCCCGAAGTGCGGATCACGTTGAGGAACGTGTCGAGCGACGGAGCGACGGTGCGCTCGTCGAGCGTGGGGTCGAGGATGACCATTACCTCGTAATGACGCATGAAGACCACTCACCTCCTGTGGACTCGGCGGCCACGGACTTTCCGTGGCAGGAGGGTCTGCGGGCGCAGCGTAACAGTCGCGCTGTCAGGCTTCGCGCAGCACCCAGGTGCGCACCAGTGCACCAGTGACCACCGACAGTGCGAGTACGGCCAGCATGATCGGCAGCGCGACCTGCGCGGACCCGTTCGCCGGGAGCGCCTGGGCGCCGCCTGCCGCGCGGACGTCCGCGCCGTCGGCGCCGAGGATGCCGAACTCCGGTGCGTAGCCCGGCACGCTGCCGTAGCGCGCGTCCGGCGAGGGCACGAACAGGCCCGCCCTGGCGAACGGGATGGAGCCGTAGTCGCGCGGCGCGCGGGTGCCCGCGAGCGCCGCGCCGTCGTAGAGGGCGAGTTGGTCGGGCGAGGTGTAGCCGCCGACCGGCTGGGCGTTGGGCGAGATCGCCGGGTTGCCGCCCGCTCCCGGGTTCGGCGCGGGGGCGGGTTTGCCGGTGCCGGGCTTGCTCGGGTTGATCGCGCGCAGGGTCATGCCGCAGTCCGCGGCGACCAGCTCGTGCACGCGGGCCGCGACGGCGTCCGCGGCGGGCGCGATCTCCGGCAGCGGCCGGACGGCCGCGGCGACGGCGTCGGCTATCTGCGTGCCGGTGACCTCGACCGTGCCGTCCGGCACCTCGCCGACCGGGATGGGCAGGCCGAGCGGGAAGGCCACGCCGAGCGCGGTGGCCCGCAGCAACCCCAGGCCGGGCGTCTCCCGCACGGCCTTGGTCACCAGCCCGACGACCGCGATACGCGCCAGGACGACCGGCTGCCCGCGCAGGGCGCGGACGTCTTGGCCGCAGTCGACCGCCAGGTACGGCAATGGTGCCGCGGACACCGGAGTCGGACCGAGAGCCGCGACGGCACCCGCCGCCAGGACCGCCAGAGCGGTACACAGCAGACGCCGCACGCTGGACACCCTTCGTCGACCCGTTATCGCACTATCGGGTGAACGATAGACCCCGGGTCCAGGTCACGCGGTCGTGCGTCGCAACACCCAGGTGCGCACCAGGGCCGCCGTCACGCCGGACAGCGCGAGCACGGCGAGCAGCACCGACACCGCGATCTGGTTGCCGCCGACCGGGCCGAGCGCGTCGACCCGACCGGCCGACTGGACGCCGTCGGTGCTGGTGTCGAGGCCGAGGATGCCGAACTGCGGGGTGTAGCCGGGGACCGCGCCGCCGTAGCGGACACCGGGCGACGGCGAGAAGAAGCCCGCCTTGGCGAAGGGCAGGGCCGAGTAGAAGTCGGACATCGGCGACCGGCCGAAGTTGAACGACGAGTCGTAGAGCGGCAGACCGCTCGGGGGCACGCCGCCGATCACGTTCTGGTTGGTCTCGGGCAGCGGTGGTGTCTGCACGGCTCCGCCGCCGCTGCCCGGGCTGCCCGCGCCGCCGCCGGGGCCCGTACCCGGTTGGCCGGGGGCGCCGGGGTTGTTCGGCACTGCGCCGGGGATCGGCAGCGCGGCGGAGCCCTGCTCCACTACGTCCGCGACGGCGCCCGCGCCCTCCTGGATCGGCGCGGCGACGGTGTTCACCACGGTGACGACAATCCCGCAGCCGCTGGTCAGCGCGCCCTGCACGCCGGAGATGACGCCGCCGAGCACCGGGCCGATCAGCGGGATGCCCGCGAGTGCGCTTCGGATCCTGGGCAGCGCCGCTGCCGAGATGGTGCCGCCGGAGATGGTCGTGTCGGCCTCGGGGATCACGCCCAGCGGGATGTTGCCCATGGTGGAGAGCGCGTTGCCGACGCCGCCCGCGAGGGTGGGGCCGAGCAGCGGCACCGCGCGCACGATGCGCAGTACCGGGTCGAGGACGGCGGTCGGGCTCAGCGACAACGGCGTGCCCGATTCGCCCTGGATGCTCGCCGCGCAGCTCCCGACGACGATCGGCGGGGCGGCGTTGGCCGTGCCCGAGCCTGCGATCAGAGCCACCGAGGCCACGCTGAAGGCAAGCGCAAGGCCGGCCGCGGAGGTCTTGATGCGCCGTCGCATAGTGGATCCCCTCGGGTACCGGCCGGTAGCGTCACTTGTTAGAACGACGATAACCCGTTCTTGTGACGCCCACCCAGTGTCTGTTCCCTTGAAGGCACCCGGATGGCACGAATGGGCCACCCCGCCGGGCGAGACAGCACCGCCGAAGCTGTGCTGTCGGCGCGGCGACTACGCTCGCGGACCATGAGCATCGGCGCCCATGTCCGCGACGACGACCCGCTCGCCGCGGCCCGCGAGCGCGGTGCGGACGTCGTGCAGTTCTTCCTTGCCGACCCGCAGAGCTTCAAGGCGCCGACACCGCACCCGCAGGCCGACGAGCTGCGCGAGTCCGACCTGACCGTGTTCGTGCACTCGCCCTACCGGGTAAACCTGGCCTCGACCAACAACCGGATCCGCATCCCGTCGCGCAAGCTGGTCAACCAGCACGCGACCGCCGCGGCGACGGTCGGCGCGCTCGGCCTTGTCGTGCACGGCGGCCACCTCAACGAGGGCGAGGACCCCGAGCAGGGCCTGGCCAACTGGCGCAAGTTCTTCGAGCGCCAGCACGCCGATGGCGGTTTCGCGGTGCCGATCCTGATCGAGAACACCGCGGGCGGCGACAACGCCATGGCCCGCCGGTTCGACATGCTCGCCCGGCTCTGGGACCAGGTCGCCGAGTTCGGCGCGGGGTTCTGCCTCGACACCTGCCACGCGTTCGCCGCGGGCGAGGACCTGGTCGGGATCGTCGATCGGGTGATGGCCATCACCGGCCGGATCGACCTCGTGCACCTCAACAGCTCGCGCGACGAGTTCGGCTCCGCGCGCGACCGGCACGACAACATCGCCACTGGCACGATCGATGCGGATCAACTTGTCGCGGTCGTCGCGGCGGCGGGCGCGCCCGTGGTCGTGGAAACCCCGAGCGAGGGCCAGGCGGAGGACATCGCGTTCCTGCGTGAGGCGCTCGGGCGGTGAGCACCGTGCCCGCACATGTCACGGCGTCAGGGAAGGCGGACAACGGGGTGTCCGAGGCTCCGCAACGCACTCGGCTGGCCGTCGCCGTCGCCGTCGGCCTGGGCCGCTCGGCGCTGGCGCTGATGGTGCTGCTGTGCGGGATCACGCTGCTGCTCGGGTTCGCCAACAAGAACCGGTGCGCAGGCCCCGAGTTCGACACGTGGGGGCGCAGCGGGCCCGACTTCGCCGAGCGCAAGTACGCCGAGGTCTGCTACTCCGACATCCAGTTCCTCTGGATCGGCCGCGACATCGACCGGCACGTCTTCCCGTATGTCGACGGCAAGATCGACGAGAACGGCGAGCTGAGCGGCGGCACCGTCGAGTACCCGGTGCTCACCGGCCTGATGATCTGGGCGGGCGCGCTGCTGGTCGACACCGACGCCGGGTTCCTGCTCGCGTCCGCGCTGCTGATGGCGCCCTTCGGGCTGGCGACGGCGTGGCTGCTGGGCAGGCTGTCGCGCTGGCGGGCGCTCATCTGGGCACTGTCCCCGCCGCTGGTGCTCTACGCGTTCCACAACTGGGAACTGCCGGTCGTGGCGTGCGCGGTGGCCGCGGTGTACGTGGTGCACCGCGGCTGGGGCGCGCGCGGGATCGACCGGCCGCTGCGGCAGCGGGCCTCGATGGCCGCGGTGCTGCTCGGCCTCGGGTTCGCGTTCAAGATCTACCCGGCGATCTTCGTGCTGCCGCTGATGCTCTACGTGCTGACCGGCGGTCGCGGCGGCAAGGAGCTGGCGGCGGGCAAAGCGCGCGATGTCGCCGGGATGATCCGGGTGGCGGTGGTGTCGATCGGCACCGCGATCGCGGTCAACGTGCCGTTCGCCGTCGCCGGGTTCGACGGGTGGCTCGCGTCGTTCGTCTTCCAGGGGCAGCGCAAGGCCGACATCACCGCCAACTCGATCTGGTTCTGGGGGTTCCGGCCCGATTCCGACCCGCAGAACGAGGCCGTGCACCAGCTCATCGACATCGCCTCGCCGGTGCTGGTGTTCAGCGCGTTCGCGGCGGCCTGCGTGGTCGGCTGGGTCCGGTTCCAGCGCGAGGGCACCTACCCGTGGGTGGCCGTGTCGGCGGCGATGCTGTGCGGATTCCTGTTGCTGCACAAGGTCCACTCGCCGCAGTACACGCTGTGGCTGGTGCCGATGTTCGTGCTGATGAAGATCCGCTGGGGCTGGGTGGCGAGCTACTTCGTCGCCGACCTCGCCATGGGTGTCGGCATCTTCCTGTGGTTCGCGCAGATCGCGGCGAAGCAGCCATCGGGCATCTACGAGGGCTTCGCCGCGCAGGCGGTGATGATCGGCGTGTGGGGCCGGGCCGCGCTGCTGGCCGGGCTGTTCGTCGCGTTCCTCGGCGCGAGATCCACTGTGGACGACGTGGACGCCGAGACCGAGGCCGTACTGTCCCGGGCGTGACCGCGGGTATTTCGGGCAAGCCGCTAGACGAGTTCGTCGCGCAGCAGGTCCATCAGCAGGCCGTCGTGCCAGGTGTCGTCGGGGCCGCGTTCGTACTGGCGCATGACGCCGACCGGACGGAAGCCGACCGCCGAGTAGGCCTGGATGGCCTTGACGTTGTCCGCCGCCGGGTCGATCACGATGCGGTGGTGGCCGCGGGTGAACAGGTGTCTGGCCAGCGTGCGCACCGTGTCCGCGCCCAGGCCGCGGCCGTGCCAGTCGGGGTGCAGGGCGAGGTCGATGCCCGCGTGCCGGTACTCCGGGTGGTCCTCCTCGTCGGTCTGCACCAGTCCGATCACCGTGCCGTCGACCTCGACGGCGTACACCATGACGTCCGGCAGCCGGTTCGTCAGCTCGGCCAGCACCCGCGCCCGGTCGTAGCCCCGCCACCACTCGACCACGCCGGGCGCGGTGACGATGACGAGGAAGCGGTCGGTGTCGCGATTGGTCGCGAGGCGCAGGCGGACGGTGTCGCCGATCAAGTCCATGACCGAGGTGTCTACACCAGTTCCGGCTGCCGGTCTGCAGGCTTTGCCGCGATGGCCGCGCGGCGGCGGAAGACCAGCGACTCCACCGTGATGAGCACCAGCGCCGTCCACACCAGACCGAACCCTACCCAGCGCGCGGTGGTCATCTGCTCGTGGAAGACCAGCAGGCCGATCGCGAACTGGATGATCGGCACGAAGTACTGCAACAGCCCGAGCATGGTCATCGGCACCCGGGTGGCCGCCGCGCCGAACAGCAGCAGCGGCACGGCGGTGATCAGCCCGGTGCCCACCAGCAGCACCATGTTGAGCCACCCGGCGTGGCCGAACGTCCCGCCCCCGCTCACGTGCGTGACGAGGAGAAACACCATGGCGATCGGTGCCAGCAGGATGGTCTCCAGCGCCAGGCCCTCCGATGAGCCGACGTCGGCCTTCTTCTTCATCAGCCCGTAGGTGCCGAACGAGAACGCCAGGGTGAGCGCGATCCACGGCAGCCTGCCGTAGTCGTAGGTCAGCTCCACCACGGCGGCGAACGCGATCGCGAGGCCGAGCCACTGCACGGGCCGCAGCCGCTCGCCGAGCAGCACCACCCCGAGCAGGATGGTGACCAGCGGGTTGATGAAGTACCCGAGCGAGGTCTCCACGACCTGGCCGCTGTTGACGCCGTAGATGTACATGCCCCAGTTCATGCCGATCGTGACCGCGCCCACGGCGATGTAGCCGAGCTTGCGCCGGTCGGCGAGCACCGCGCGCAGGTGTGACCAGCGGCGGGCCACCGCGATCAGCGCGATCACCGCGACCAGCGACCAGACGATGCGGTGGGCGAGGATCTCGACGGGGCCCGCCGGGCGCAGCAGCGGCCAGTAGAGCGGGAAGAAGCCCCAGATGAGGTAGGCGGTGAAGCCGAGCCAGAAGCCATGCCGTTGGCGCACGCTTCCTCCGATCATCCCACCACTAGTGCGGTCAGTCTGTCACCTCGTGCAGCGTTCAACCAACCTGTTTCGCTAACCCGCCCGCGCGGGCTCCCGATCCGGGGCCGCGGCGGGCTCGCCGGGCCGCAGCACGAACACATCGGGCGCGCCGTCGAGGACACCGCCCGCCGGGTCGTCCTCGCCGCCCTGGCGGATCACGTCGCGCTCGGGGCGGTAGATCTCGTAGATGATCAGCACGCACAGCCCGATGACGGCCAGGTCGCGGGCCACGACGAAACCGAGGAACCAGTCCTCCGGCAGACCCTTGTTGGACTCGCCGAGGTAGTACATCATCCGCGGCGCCCACACCAGGGCGTCGATCGTCATCCAGGCCAGCAGCAGTTTCCACCGCGGCAGCGCCAGCACGGCCAGCGGCACCAGCCACAGCGAGTACTGCGGACTCCACACCTTGTTGGTCAGCAGGAACGCCGCCACCACCAGGAAGCCGAGCTGCGCCACCCGCGGCCGCATCGGCGCGTGCCAGGCGACGAACGCGACCCCGGCGCAGCACAGCAGGAACAGCACGGCGGTGACCAGGTTCAGCCAGAACGGCGACTCGCCGAAGGGCAGCGGACCGTCGAACCCGGTCCACCCGGTCCAGTGCATGATCACGTTGTAGATCGAGTCCGGGTCGGCGCCGCGCTCGGAGTTGCGCCGGAAGAACTCGAACCAGCCGGGCCGCAGCGCCTCGGGCAGGAAGATCGGCGCGTTGACCGCCGCCCAGGTGACCACCGCCGCGCCCGCGGCCTTCCACCACTCCTGGACCTTGCCGGACCGCACGCACAGCACCAGCAGCGGGCCGAGCAGGAACAGCGGGTACAGCTTCGCCGCGCCGCCCAGGCCGAGCAGTATCCCGGCGAGCACCGGCCGCTTGCGGGCCCACGCGAGCAGCCCGCCCGCCGCGCACGCCGTGGCGAGGGTGTCGAAGTTGGTGAACGCGTGCACCAGGACCAGCGGGGACAGCGCGATGAACGCCGCGTCCCACGGTCTGCGCCGCGCGGTCCTGGCCACCGCCCAGATCGTGACCAGCCAGGCCAGCGCCAGCCAGAAGGCGCTGATGTCGAAGTAGACGACCACCGGCAGCCCCGTCGGCAGCCACCCGGAGGACGCCAGCGACACCCAGCCCTGCGCCAGCTTCGCGTTGACCCACTGGAACATCCCGGTGATCACCGGGTACTCCATGTACCGCTCGTGCTGGGTGGGCTTGCCCTCGTCGTCGTACCACATGGTCAGGTACGGGAAGCCGCCCCGATCGAGCCGCTCCGCCGAGTACAGCGGCACGATGTCGGAGTAGCACATCGCGACGAACTGGCGGTTCGAGCGCCAGTCGAGCTCCAGCGTGCCGTTGCCCGCGTCGTACTGCTGCGCGCAGGCCGCCTTGCCGAACCAGCTCAGCGTCAGCGCCGCCACCGCGATGAGCAGCGCGACCCGCAGCGGCGTCCAGAACCAGTGTCTGCCGACGACCGCGTGCTTGCCCAGCACCCCGCCGACCGGGCCGCTGGCGTTGCGCGCGAGCGACTCCGACCACGTCGGCCGGACCCGGTCGCCGGGCGCCAGCGACGCGGTGTCGGGCACCCCGCCGGTGCTGGGCGCGCGGGCGCCCGACGGTGACTCGACCTCGTCGGTCCGACCTGGATCGCCTGGCACGCGCGCGATGCTACGGCCTGAGGTGTGCGGCCAGGGTCAGCGGTGGAGATTTCGCCCGGACGGGCCGGGGTCAGCCGCCGCCGTCGCCGGGCAGCGGCAGACCGGACTCCGATGGCCTGGTCGGCCGGGTGCGCGTGGTCGTCGTCGGGTCGGGTTTGGTCGACTCGGCGGGCTTGGTCTCCGTGGTCGTCGGGCCGCCGCTGGGCGGCTGGTTCTCCGACGACGGCGGCTTCGGCACGCTCGGCGGCGCCGACTGCTCGGCCTTGCCGATCGGCACGTACTTGCCGAAGCCCTCCTTGGGCAGCTTGAACTCCTGGTGGTAGCTGTCCATGAACTTCTTCCAGATCTTGCCCGGCAGGCCGCTGCCGAAGATGATCCCGTCCTTCGCGTCGCGCAGGATCAGCTTGTCCTTGTCGCCGCTCATGGACACCGCCGCGGACATCTGCGGGGTGTAGCCCACCATCCACGCCTTCGCGTTGTCCTTGGTGTCGAGGTACTGGTGGGTGCCGGTCTTGCCCGCGCACTGGCGCCCGCCCGCGCAGTCGATGTTCGAGTACTTCGGCACCGGCAGCAGCGACTCCGTGACGTTGCGCGCGATCTTCTGGTTGGTGTCCTGGTTCTCGTCGAACGCCTGCTTCTCCTGGTAGTCCGGGTACACCGCCGAGTCCCAGACGACGTCGCCGTTGGCCTTGAGCACCTTCGACACCAGCCGCGGCATGCGGTAGTTGCCGCCCGCGGCGAACGTGGCGTAGGCCGAGGCCATGTCGGTGGTGCTCACCTGGGTGTTGCCGCCGCCGATGGCGATGTTGATGTCGCCCGCGGCCTTGTCCAGCGGCGAGAGCACACCGGACTGCTTCGCGGCCTCGACCACACCCGGCGGTTTGACGTCGTTGAACACCATGTCGCTGAACACCACGTTCAGCGACTCCTTCATCGCCTGCGCGACGGTGCACTGGGTGCCGCAGGACGGGTTCGAGGCGTTGCGGACCTTCTTGCCGTTCGGGTTGCCGAACGCCTTGGGCGTGCTGTCGTAGATCTCGCCCAGCCCCTTGCCCTTCTTCAGCAGCCCGACCAGGTCGAACGGCTTGAACGAGGACCCGGGCTCCTGCCGGGTCGCCGCCCAGTCCGTGCCCGTGCCGTCCGAGCCCGGGTAGTACGCCTTGACCTGGCCGGACTTCGGGTCGATCGCCACCAGCCCGGCGTGCAGGTTCACCGGCTGGCCCTCCATGACCTCGGCGACCGCCTGCTCGGCCAGCTCCTGGGTGCGCAGGTCGATGGTGGTGATGATCTTGTACCCGTTGCGCTTGATGGTGTCCTCGGTCATGATCCCGCGATCTTCGAGCTCCTTGATCGCGAGGTCCGGGATGCCCCGGCGCGGCGCGGGCAGCGCCGCGCCCTTGGTGTCGGCCACCGGCACGGGCGGCGGGAACGGCTGCGCCTGGCGCTCGGTCTCGGTCATCCAGTTGTTCGCGATCATCCGGCCGGTCACGTAGGTCCAGCGGTCGAGCTGGTACTGGGTGTCCTTGGACCGCGCGGGCGTCTGGATCATGCCTGCCAGCAGCGCCGCCTGGGATTTGGTGATCTGGCTGATGTCGTCGAGGTTGTAGTACGCCTTCGCCGCGGCGGCCACCCCGTACGCGCCACGACCGAAGTAGATCGTGTTCAGGTACGCGGTGATGATGTCGGGCTTGGAGTAGGTCTCGTTCATCTTGTACGCCTTGACGATCTCGACCCACTTGCGGGTCAGCGTCTTGTCCTCGTCGCCGCTGGCCTTCTTGATGTACTGCTGGGAGATGGTCGAGCCGCCGCCCCCGCCGCCGGTCACCTGGTTCCAGCCCGCGCGCAGGATGCCGGTCAGGTCGAACCCGGAGTTGGTCTCGAACGAGGCGTCCTCCGCGGCGTAGACCGCGTGCAGCACCTGCTCCGGGATCTGGTTGTGGTTGAGCAGGATGCGGTTCGCGCCGGACTCGGCGATCTTGACCATCTCGGTCGTCTCGTCGCCGTAGTAGAGCGTGACGACCTTGTCCTGGGCCCGCGCGACGTCGGCCGGGTTGTCGACCTCGACCATCTGGTAGGTGATGAAGAACGCCAGCACCGGCAGAATGATCATGAGGGCGGTGCCCACGTACATGGTGCGCCGGACCCGGCGCCAGATCTTCTTGCGGCGCATCTTTCGCTGCTCGTCGGTCAGCGGGCCGTCCTCGTCGGCGTCCGGCCCGTCGAAATCGGCGTCGTAGTAGTCGTCGTCCGGTTCGCGGTGGGTGAGCAGCTCGGGCTCGGACCGCGCCTGACCGGGCATCCGGTTCATGAAGACCGTCGGGTCCTCGACCGGGTTCCGCGGCGGGATCGGCCTACCGCCGCCTTGGGGTGGCATACCCGGTCGTCCGCCGGGCGGGAACGCACCGGGCGCGCCCATCGCCATGCCTGCCGCACCGGCCGCGCCCATGCCCGCCGCGCCCATGCCGGGGACGCCGGGTCGGGGCATGCCGGGTCCACCGGGCTGACGGAACCCCGGCGGCGGTGTCGCCGGTCCGCGCTCGCCAGGCCCGCCGGGACCGTTTCCGTTCGGCCCGCCGGGACCATTCGCGCCACGGCCAGGCCCGCCGGGACCGTTCGCACCGAATCCGCCCGGGCCGTTCACACCAGGACCGTTCGCGACTGGCCCGCTCATGCCGGGACCGTTCCCGCTCGGCCCGCCGGGACCGGGCCCGCCGGGACGGCCGGAGCCGGGTGCGCCGGGACCGCGACCGGGTCCGGGTCCGCCCGGCCCGTTCGCCCGGGAACCGCCGAAGGCCCCCGGGGCCAGGCTGTTTCCACCGAATCCGCCTTGTCCGTCCGGGCCCTGTCCGGTGACGCTGTGACTGCCGCCGGATCGGTCGGCACGCGCGCCACCCGCGTCCGGGCGACCGCGGCCTGCCGCCGGGTCGTCGTCGTCCTCCCACAGCGGGCTCCAGAACCCGGTGCGCTCCGCGGGCTGTTCGGCCCGCGCGGCCTTGGCCGCGTCCGGGTCGTCGCCGGTGGGCCACTCGGGCTCGCCGGATCGCCGTTGGTCTCTGTGGTCGTTCACGAAAGGGCCTCCCAGACCGGCACCCCGACCTGGGGCGGCGTTCGGTGGTCATCCGCGGCGAGCATGTCGAGCAGCCTGCGACGCGATGGGCACGTGTGCAAGCTCCTCACTCGGCCGCCGTCCTCCTGCCACGGGTTTTGGGCGCGCGAACGCCCCCCGTTCCCAGGACGTATGACTGCACCAGGTGGTTCCACGAACAGGTGCGGCAAACTTCGACCGCGTAGACGGTGAACTCCTCGAACATCGCGGCCATCCTGGCGAGCTCCTCGGGAGCGCGCGCCGAACCGGACGCATGCTTGAGTTCGTCGCCGTAGACCCAGCTCACCTGGGTGAGCTGCTCCTTGCGGCAGACCGGGCAGGTCACCTCGGTTGGCTGACCATGGAACTTGGCGGCGCGCAGCAGGTACGGGTTCGCGTCGCACACCTCGGTGGTGCCGACACGGCCCGAGTAGACCTCCGCGAGCAGCGACTTGCGCTGCAACGCGTAGTCGACCATCTGCCGCTGCGTTCGCACGTTGACAGCGTACGCGGGCCCGTTACCACGGCGATGCGCCGATCGGTGCAGCCGACCTGCACCGTGCGTCACATTCGTTACCTGAGAACGCGGTGACCGGCGGTGCTGTTGCCAGGCCACGATCCGGCCCGCGACCTGCGGCGTTCACGTGTCGAGGACCACAGGCACCACGGCTGTACCGGCGCCTGATGTATCGGCACGATATAGTGGTTCAGTAGGTCTGGTTCATGAAGGTCTGGTTCGTGAACTCAGTAGCTCGGCCGTGGGAGGTGCCCGTGCTCGAATTCGCGATTCTCGGGCTGCTCCACGAGGCCCCGATGCACGGCTACGAGTTGCGCAAGCGGCTGCACGACCTGCTCGGCACGCTCCGGGCGTTCTCCTACGGCTCGCTCTACCCGACCCTGCGGCGGCTGCTGCGGGCCGGATGGATCGCGGAGGAGACGCCCGACGCCGACGCGCGGTCGTGGGGCAGGCGGGCCAAGCGGGTGTACAAGCTCACCGCCGAGGGCAAGGAGCGCTTCGGCGAGCTGCTCGGCGACGCCGGACCGCAAACCTGGGACGACGAGGGTTTCGGCGTCCACATGGCGTTCTTCTCGCGGACACCGGCCGAGGTCAGGATGCGCATCCTGGAAGGCAGGCGGCGCCGCGTCGAGGAGCGCAGGGAAGGTCTGCGCAGCTCGATGGCCCGGGCGGGCGAGCAGATCGATCGGTACACCCGGGAGCTGCACCGGCTGGGACTGGAGACCAGCGAGCGCGAAGTGCGCTGGCTGAACGAGCTGATCGCGCACGAGCAGCGGGAACAGCGCGGCACGACCGACTGAACGCCAGACAGGCGACCGGCCTGTGACGAGACCCGTGCCCCGGCGCGGCTGCAAACGAGAAGGAGAACCGGCATGGGCGAGAACCGCCAGAGCGTGCGGGTGGCCATCGTCGGCGTCGGCAACTGCGCGGCGTCGCTGGTGCAGGGAGTGCACTATTACCGCGACGCCGACCCCGCCTCCCGCGTACCAGGTCTGATGCATGTCCAGTTCGGCGAGTACCACGTGCGCGACATCGAGTTCGTCGCCGCGTTCGACGTCGACGCCAAGAAGGTCGGCCGCGACCTCTCCGAGGCCATCGTCGCCAGCGAGAACAACACGATCAAGATCTGCGACGTGCCGCCGATGGGTGTCACGGTCGCGCGGGGCCACACCATGGACGGCCTCGGCGAGTACTACCGGGAGATCATCAGCGAATCGGACGAGGACCCGGTCGACGTGGTCGCCGCGCTGCGCGAGGCCGAGGTCGACGTGCTGGTGTCGTACCTGCCGGTGGGTTCCGAGGACGCCGACCGGTTCTACGCGCAGTGCGCCATCGACGCGGGTGTCGCTTTCGTCAACGCGCTGCCGGTGTTCATCGCCTCCGACCCGGCGTGGGCCGCCAAGTTCACCGAGGCGGGCATCCCGATCATCGGCGACGACATCAAGTCCCAGGTCGGCGCCACCATTACACACCGGGTCATGGCCAAGCTGTTCGAGGACCGCGGCGTCGAGTTGCAGCGCACCTACCAGCTCAACTTCGGCGGCAACATGGACTTCATGAACATGCTGGAGCGCAAGCGCCTGCAGTCGAAGAAGATATCCAAGACCCAGTCGGTGACCTCGCAGATCCCGCACGAGATGGCCAAGGCCGACGTGCACATCGGCCCGTCGGACCACGTGCCGTGGCTCGACGACCGCAAGTGGGCCTATGTGCGCCTGGAGGGCCGCTCCTTCGGCGACACGCCGCTGAACCTGGAGTACAAGCTGGAGGTCTGGGACTCCCCCAACTCCGCGGGCGTGATCATCGACGCGGTCCGCGCCGCGAAGATCGCCCTCGACCGCGGCATCGGTGGCCCGATCCTGTCGGCGTCGTCCTACTTCATGAAGTCCCCCCCGGAGCAGTACTCCGACGACGCCGCGTTCGCGGCCGTCGAAGCCTTCATCCGGGGCGACATCGAGCGCTGACCGGCAGCCGAGAGCCACCGTCGGGGAGTCCCGACGGTGGCTCTCGTCGTCTGCCCACCGGCTAGCTGCGGTGACGCGAATCTGTTCGCCCCCTGTTTACCCCGATGTCCGCTGCCCCTATCTTGCGACTCCTACGGTCACGCCGTTCCCACCTGACTGACCATTGGCTGTCCGCAGCGACGGACAGACCGGAGGAGGACCCTGTGTCACCTGCTGACGGCCGGATCAACCTGCCGCTGCTGCCGCCGGACCACCCACTCGGCCGAGCCGCGGTCACCTGTGAGTACCGCTGCGGCAACGCCTGTTCGCACGAGGCGCCGAACACCTCGGACAACGCGTACTTCGGCGACGTCGTCCGCTCGATCGTCAGCCGCCGCGGCATGCTCAAGGCGGGGGCGGTGCTGGCCGTCGCCGGTGCGGGCGTTGCCGTTGGCGGCGGTGTCGTCGGGGCGGCGCCCGTCGACCAGGAGGACGCCGAGCGGCGCCACCGTCCTGGCCGGGTTCGGGGGCTGGACTTCGAGCCGGTCGCGCCGAACCGGGCCGACCAGATCACCGCGCCCGCCGGGTACCTCTCGGCCGTGGTGATCCGCTGGGGCGACCCGGTGCTGCCGGGCGCGCCCGCGTTCGACTTCGACAACCAGTCCGCCGCGGCGCAGGCCAAGCAGTTCGGTTTCAACAACGACTTCTGCGGCCTGGTTCCGCTCTCGCGCGACCGGTACCTGATGGTGTCGAACCACGAGTACACCAGCGAATCCTTCATGTTCAAGGGCTTCGACGCGGCCAACCCGACCGAGGAGCAGGTCAAGATCGGTTGGGCGGCGCACGGCCTGTCGGTCGTCGTCGTGGAGCGCGACCGGCGCAGTGGGAAGCTGCTGCCCAGGCTCGACCGGCGCTACAACCGCCGCATCACGGTGAACTCGGCCTTCGACATCGACGGTCCCGCCGCGGGCAGTGCCCATCTCAAGACCAAGGCCGACCCCACGGGCCGCACGGCGTTCGGCACGATGAACAACTGCGCGGGCGGTGTCACCCCGTGGGGCACGATCCTGTCCGGCGAGGAGAACTTCAACCAGTACTTCGCCAACGCGGGCGCGGTCACCGACCCGGTCGCCAAGGCCCGGCTCGCGCGCTACGGCCTCGCGGGCGCGGCCACCACCCGCAAGTGGGAGCGCTTCGACGATCGGTTCGACGTGCTCAAGGAGCCCAACGAGGCCAACCGGTTCGGCTGGATCGTCGAGATCGACCCGCACGAGCCCGACGCCAACCCGGTGAAGCACACCGCGCTGGGTCGGTTCAAGCACGAGGGCGCCAACATCCACGTGGCCCGCGACGGCCGCGTGGTCGCGTACATGGGCGACGACGAGCGCTTCGACTACGTCTACAAGTTCGTCTCCAAGGAGCGCATGCGCCCCGGCCAGAGCAGTTGGGCACGCAGGCACAACAAGAAGCTGCTCACCGAGGGCACGCTCTACGTCGCGCAGTTCACCGGCGACAGCCCGGCGGCCGAGTTCGACGGCACCGGCAAGCTGCCCAGCGACGGCGAGTTCGACGGCGTGGGCAAGTGGATTCCGCTGGCCGCGGGCGACCGGTCCTTTGTGGAGGGTTTCACCGCCGAGGAGGTCTACGTCTTCACCCGGCTCGCCGCCGACAAGGTGGGCGCGACCAAGATGGACCGGCCGGAGGACGTGGAGCCCAACCCGCGCACCGGGCGCGTCTACGCCGCGCTGACCAACAACACCGACCGCGGCAAGCCGGGCAAGGAAGGCCCCACGGAGATCAACCCGCGCAACGGGAACAAGCACGGCCACGTGCTGGAGTGGGAGGAGCACCGCGGCGACAACACCGCGCTCACCTTCTCCTGGAAGCTGCTGCTGGTCTGCGGCGACCCGACCGCGCCGGACACCTACTTCGGCGGCTACGACAAGACCCAGGTCAGCCCGATCTCGTGCCCGGACAACCTGGCGTTCGACCGGCACGGCAACCTGTGGATCTCCACTGACGGCAACGCGCTGGGCGCCAACGACGGCCTGTTCGCGATGACCACCGAGGGCCGCGAACGCGGTCACCTCAGGCAGTTCCTCACCGTGCCGGTCGGCGCGGAGACGTGTGGGCCGGTGGTCGAGGAGAAGTTCGTCCTGGTGTCCGTGCAGCACCCCGGTGAGCTGGACGGCGCCAGCGCCGACAACCCGCTGGCGCACTGGCCCGACGGTGGCGCCAGCCAGCCGCGGTCCGCGGTCGCGGTGATCTGGAAGCCCGGCTGCGACGTCGGCGAGTGATCGCGCGGCGTACCCGTCGTCGGCTCGACGGCGGGTACGCCGCTAGGTTGGCCCCATGGATAAGCGGCCTCTGGCCTTGGTCACGGGCGCGTCCCGCGGCATCGGCGCGGCTATCGCCCGCGCGTTGGCGGACACGCACACGCTGCTGCTCGGCGGCCGGGATCTGGCCGCGTTGCAGGCGGTCGCGGACGAGTTGCCCGACGCGCGGCCGTGGCCGGTCGAGCTGACCGACCCGGCGGCGCTGGCCGCGGCGACGTCCGGCCTGCGCAGCCTCGACCTGCTGGTGCACTCGGCGGGCGTCGCACGGGTCGGCCCGCTGACCGAGGCCACGGCGGAGCTGTGGCGGTCGACCTACGAGGTCAACGTCGTTGCGGTCGCCGAACTGACCCGGTTGCTGCTGCCCGCGCTGCGACTCGCTCGCGGCCACGTGGTCTTGATCAACTCTGGCGCGGGCCGCACGGCGCACCCTGGCTGGGGGCCGTACGCGGCCAGCAAGTTCGCCCTCCGCGCGTACGCCGACGTCCTGCGGGGTGAGGAGGATGCCGGGGGACTCCGCGTCACCTCGGTCTACCCCGGCCGCACGGACACCGCGATGCAGCGCGCCGTCCGCACCGACGAGGGCGGCGACTACGAGAGCGAGCGGTACCTGCGTCCCGAGTCGGTCGCCGCCGCCGTCCGCACCGCGGTCACCGCCACGGACGACGCGCACGTCACCGACCTGGTGATCCGCCCCCGGGCGCGTTAGGCGGGCGCGAGCAGGCGGGCGGTGACCTTGCCCGCCCTGGCCTGCGCCTCACCCCGGTCGACGCGGGTCGGCTCGCGGTCGGCGAGGACCTGGTCGCCCGCCACCCACACGTCGCCCACGGTGCGGGAGCCTGCCGCCCACACCAGGTTCGCGATGAGCTGCTGGTCCGGCACGTCCAGGCCGGCCGCGAACGCAGGGTCGTCGACGGACACGTGCACCAGGTCGGCCCAGCGGCCCGGTTCCACCGCGCCGATGTCGTCGCGGTGCAGGGCGTCCGCTCCGCCGCGGGTGGCCAGCAGCAGCACGTCCGCCGCGCCCACCACCATGGAATCCATAGTGGACACTCGGGCGAGCATCGCCGCCAGCCGCACGTCCTCCCACAGGTCGAGGTCGTCGTTGCTCGCGGGGCCGTCGGTGCCCAGGCCGACCGCGATCCCCGCGGCCCGCAGGTCGCGCAGCCGGGCGATGCCCGAGGCGAGTTTGGTGTTCGAGCCCGGACAGTGCGCCACGCTGACCCGGTTCGCGGCGAGCAGCGCGATGTCGGCGTCCGACAGGTGCACGGCGTGCGCGGCCAGCACGCGTCCGCCGAACAGGCCCGCCTGGTGCAGCAGCGCGGGCACCGACCCGTACCGCTCGCGCTGCGCGACGTCCTCCGGCAGCGACTCGGCCACGTGGATGTGCACCAGCGCGCCGCGCTCGCGGGCGGCGGCGCCGACCTCGGTCAGCGCTTCCGGCGCCAGCGTGTAGGCCGAGTGCGGGCCGTAGCCGATCTCGATCCGCCCGCCCGGGCCGAACCGCAGGCCGTCGGCGTCGATCCACGCGCTGGTCTCGGCGAGCATCGTCCGCCAGTCCCAGCCGGGCGCGTCGATGATCGCGGGCGCGATTACCACCCGCGCCCCCGTGTCGAGCACCGCGCGGACCACCTCGTCGCCGTGGAAGTACATCTCCGCGCTCGTGGTCACCCCGGCGCGCAGCATCTCCACCGAACCCAGCACCATGCCCGCGTGCACGTCCTCCGGCCGCAGCCGGGCCTCGGCGGGCCAGATCACCTCGGTAAGCCAGCGCATCAGCGGCAGGTCGCCGCCCATGCCGCGCAGCACGGTCATCGGGCTGTGCGCGTGCGCGTTCACCAGGCCGGGCAACAGGATTCCGGTCAGCTCGCGGACCGGCCCGGTGGCCGTGGGAGCGGTCGCGGCCGGTCCACAGTGGACGATGCGGCCCGCGGCATCGATGTCCACGACGGCGTCGCGCAGCACCGAGCAGGCTGGGTCGCAGGGCAGCACCACGGGGGCACGCAGACGCAGGCTCATGCCATCCCCTCGCAGGCTCGGTGATGCCGCTCGCGGACGCCCTGTGACAATGATTCGCTCGCAGGCTCGCTCATGGCCTGATCCTCCCACCCCGGAGGTTCAGCGAACCTGCGCCGGGGGGAGATGCCGCACGAACGCGGGGCGGCCCGCGGTCTCGGTGGCGGGCAGGTAGACCTCGGCGGAGTGCTCGACGGCGACCCCCGCCGCGTCGAACGAGTGCAGCACCGCGCGGTTGAGTTCCACCGCGACCCGGTCGCGCCAGAGCGTGCGGTCGGTGGCGGTGTCCAGGCCGAGCCGGTCCGCGATGAGCCCGGCCAAGCCGTACGCGGCCTCCTCGGCGAGCACGTCCTCGCCGATCGCGCGGCAGATGTAGACGCCGTTGAACGGCGCCGCCGGGTAGTCGATGCCGCCGATCCGCAGGCACTGGTTGCTGATCACCGGTACCGCGTGCCAGCGCAGGCCGAGGTTGGCGAACCACGACAGATCGGGGTGCGCCAGCGACACCTCCAGCACCGCGTCGCGCGGGATCGAGTGAAGCTGTACGCCCTCGTGGCCGGTCTCGATCACCAGCGGCAGGTGGTCGAAGCCGCTGCGGTTCGTCGGCGGACGCCAGCCCAGCCTGCACACTCCGATGGTGAAGTCGAGGTAGCGCCGGTCGCCCAGCAGGCTGCCGCGCCTACCGGGCTCGCGATAGCCCGCGTAGCGCACGAGTTGGTCGTTGCGGATGCGCGGCCCGGGGCGCCACGGCGTGTCGGGGGCGAACACGCTGACCATCGGGCGGACCGCGCCGTCTGCGGTCGCCGTGCGCAGGTGGTGGGCGCACTCGGCGGCCACCTTCGCCGCGTCGCGGACCTCGCGCAGGTCGCGCACCAGGATTCCCCGCCACGGCACGGCTTCGGGACACCAGCCGCTCTCGCGCAGCGCCACCCGCGCGCCGAACGCCAGCTCGGCCGGGGTGTGCCGGTAGGTGCCGGTGGCGGCGATCTCGGCGCGCACCTTGGCCAGCCGGACAGCCAGCTCGCCCGCCTTCGGGCGCGCGGCGTGGAACATGGCGAGGAAGTCCGCCGCGGCGTGGTGCAGCGTGTTGCGCACTGAACGCTCGCTCCCGGCCGGGAGCGAGCGGAGGTCGTCGCGCAGAGCGGTCACACCAGAGATATCGGCACGTCAGGGCGTGGGCTCGACTACTCGGTTGGGTGGATTTCCGTCCCGTTGTGTTACGGAACGTCAGCCATTCACTCGTTCGAAGATGAGGTCTCGGTTGATCCGCCCCTCGGCACGGGCTCGGGACTCGAACTTCGTCACCGGCCGCCACTCGGGGCGCGGGGCCCACCCACCGGGCTCGTCGGCGTGCCGGTTGCGCAAAAGGGGCTCGGCGGACAGCACAGCCAGCATCTGCTCGGCGTAGTTCGCCCAGTCGGTCGCCAGGTGCAGGGTCGCGCCGGGGGCCAGCCTGCTCGCGACCAGCGCGACGAACTCCGGCTGCACCAGCCGCCGCTTGTGGTGCTTCTTCTTCGGCCACGGGTCGGGGAAGAAGATCCGCACGCCCGCGAGCGATCCGGCCGGGAGGTGTTCGGTGAACAGCACCACCGCGTCGCCGCGCAGCAGCCGCAGGTTGGTCAGCTCCAGTGCCTCGGCCCGCAGCAGCAGTTGCGCGAGCCCCGGCTGGTACACCTCGACGGCCAGGTAGTTCAGCTCCGGCGCGACCTTGGCGAGCTGGGAGGTGGTCTCGCCCATGCCGGAGCCGATCTCCAGCAGTATCGGCGCGCGCCGACCGAACCAGGAGTCCAGGTCGAGCGGGCCGGGCGGGAGCTGCGGCACCTGCTTGCCCAGTTCGTCCCAGCGGCGCTCCCACGCCCTGGTCTGGCCGACGGTCATCCGCCCGCCCCGGTGCACGAAACTCACCACGCTGCGGGCGCGCGGCTGCTGCTCGGTCGGTGTCACGCGACTAAGCCTGCCGGTCAGGGGGTCAGGGATTCCAGCCGGGCCAGGTTCGAGCGAAGGTCGGCCATGCCCGCGACGGCGATCGGCGCGGGCGGCGGGCCCGCGTGCACGGCCACCACGTCGATCCAGCCCGGGTGCCGGTCGGTGTGCGCGAGCGTGGTCGGCATGCCCGGCTCGCTGAGCCTGCGCTCCGAGGGCATGTACTCCCAGTACCCGGTGTCGCCGTCGACGCCCCACGGCACGAACACCCAGCCGGGCCGCGCGTCGAGCAGCTTGGTGACCCGGTCCTCGACCAGGAACCCCTCGCGGCGCGACGGCAGCGCACCCGCGGCGACCGCCCGCAGCCACCACGGCGCGGGCACGTCGGGCTCGGCGGCCTTCGCGGCCAGGTAGAGGGCGAGCACCTGGGCCTCGTGCGCGCGGTGCACCCAGGACTTGCGGGCCTCCGCGGGCCGCGCGGCGGCCGCGGCCACGGGCTGTTCGAGGGCGTCGGCCCACTCCAGCCCGATCAGGGGCTCGACGTGCAGGCCGTGGTTGCGACTGCGTGGCGCGGTCGGGGCGCTGGGATCAACGACCGTCAAGGTCCACCTCCCAGGGCATCCGAGACGGTTACACACCCATATGACCTTGCAGGTTAGCCCGTTGTCCCGAACCTGTGGTAGCCCTCACAGCCTCTTAACGTGGTCTTAATCGCCGAGCCCGGTGTAGAAACCCGGCCGCGAGCCCAGGACATACGGGAGCCCGGGTCACCCCCCGAGAGTGACCCGGGCCCACGTCCCCCGGATTGGGTCCCGGCCAAGCCGGGACGGGCTGTCAGGCGTCCCGCTTGGCCGCCGTCGCCAGCGCGATGATCAGCAGCACGGCGGCGATGCCCGCGAAGTAGGCCAGCGACCACCACGCGCTCAGCGCCGGGTCCGGCCCGGGCACACCGAGGAAGCTGCGCGAGACGTTGAACGGCAGCCAGCGCTGGATGTCGTCGCCGACTCGCGGGATCAGTGCGATGAGGTTCTCCACCAGCAGCGACCAGATGAGCACGATCGAGATCGCGCCCGCCGACTGGCGGACCAGCACGCCGACCGCCACGGCGATCACCGCGGAGACGGCGTAGATCACGCCGGTACCCGCCACCAGGCGCCAGTCGGCCGCGCTGTTCAGGGCGAGGTCGGCGTTGGGCTTGAGGACGTTCGCGATGCCCCACGAGCCGAAGGCCGCGATCTCCCCGATCACCCCGGCCAGCAGGGCGACCACGGTGGTCTTGGCGAGCAGGGCGGCGGTCCGGTTCGGGATCGCCTGGAAGGTGGCCCGGATGGTGGAGAACCGGTATTCGGTGGTGATCGCGAGCGCGGCCATCACCATGACCACCATGAGGCCGAACACGTAGCCGAACTGGGTGGTCTCCACGGACACGAGCAGCGTGTCGCTCGTCGTGGCGACGATCAGGGTGGTGAGTCCGATGGTCACCGCTAGCGCGGTCAGCGTGCACCACCACGGCGAGCGGGTGGTGAACAGCTTGATCCGTTCGGTGGCGAGCAGGGTCATCAGGCGTCCCTCTTGTTGGCTACGACCAGCGCGGTGATCAACAGCACCAGCGCGAATCCGGCGAAGTAGGCCAGCGCGGCCCACGGGCTGAGTGTCACGTCCGACGGCTCCGGGCCGAACTCCAGCGGCCGCGAGGTCGGATCGGGGTTTCCGGTCAGGAACCGGTCCGCCATGTTGAACGGCAGCCACTTGTGGATCTTCGCGCCGACGTTCGGGATGAGCGTGACCAGGCCCTCGACCAACTGGCTGTAGATCAGCACCAGCGAGATCGCACCGGCCGAGTGCCGCACCAGGATGCCCACCGACACCGCGATGACGGCGGTGATGGCGAACACCAGGGCGACACCGCCGACCGCGCGCCACTCGTAGGCGGTGGAGATGGCCAGGTCGGCCTGCGGCTTGATCAGCTTCGAGATGCCCCACGACCCGAACGACGCCGCCGCGCCGATCACGGCCGCCAGCAGCGTCACGACGGTGGCCTTGGCGAGCAGGGCGGCGGTCCGGTTCGGGATCGCCTGGAAGGTGGCCCGGATGGTGGAGAACCGGTATTCGGTGGTGATCGCGAGTGCGGCCATCACCATGACCACGACCTGGCCGGAGCCGTATCCGAACTGGGTCGAGGCGACGTTCACCGTCGACAGGTCGCTGGCGGTGCCCGCGATGAGCGCGGCGAATCCGATGGTGATCGCCAGCGCGGCGGCGGTGCACCACCACGGCGAGCGGGTGGTGAACAGCTTGATGCGTTCGACTGCGAGCAGGGTCATGTCGTCACTTCCCGGCGGGCGCGAGATCGGCGGCGGCCTGGCCTTCCGCGACGGCCTGGTACTCCACGGCGTCCCCGGTGAGCTGCATGAACGCCTCTTCCAGCGAACCGCGCTGCGGGCTCAACTCGTGCAGCACGGTCCCGGTCCGCGCGGCCAGCTCACCGATCGCCGCACTGTCCATCCCGGACACGATGAGGCTGTCGCCCTCGTCCCGGATGGACACTCCGGTGCGGCCGAGCGCGGTGCGCAGGTCGGCGATCCGGGGGCTGCGCACGCGAACCGTGTTCTCGGTCGCCTGCGCGACGAACTCCTCGGTGCTGCTCTCGGAGATCAGCTTGCCGCGGCCGATGACCACCAGTCCCTGCGCGGTCAGCGCCATCTCGGACAGCAGGTGGCTGGAGACGAACACCGTGCGGCCCTCGTCGGCGAGCTTGTGCATGAAGTTGCGGATCCAGAGGATGCCCTCGGGGTCGAGGCCGTTGACCGGCTCGTCGAACAGCAGCACGTGCGGGTCGCCGAGCAGCGCGGCGGCGATGCCGAGGCGCTGCGACATGCCCAGGGAGAACCCGCCCGCGCGCTTGGTCGCCACGTTGGTCAGGCCGACGATCCCCAGCACCTCGTCGACCCGCTTGGTGGAAATCTTGTTGGACTTCGCCATCCACAGCAGGTGGGCGCGGGCCGAGCGGTTCGGGTGCACCCACTTGGCGTCCAACAGCGCGCCGACGGTACGCAGCGGGTGGCGCAGCTCCTGGTAGCGCTTGCCGTCGATCAGCGCGGACCCGGCGGTCGGTGTGTCCAGGCCGAGGACCATCCGCATGGTTGTCGACTTCCCGGCGCCGTTGGGACCGAGGAAGCCGGTGACCCGTCCGGTTGGGACGGTGAACGACAGATTGTCGACGGCAAGCGTTTTCCCGTACCGCTTGCTGAGGCCGATCGCCTCGATCATGGTCTCTCCCTTGTGCGGTGAATGTCCGCGTTCCTGTCCGTTGCCACTGAGCATGTGCCCACGGCGGGGGCACGCGCGTCGTCCTGTGGTCGCAGGCGCGGGTCAACTTCCAGAGGTAGTTCCCACCACCCCAAAGGGTGGCAGAGGTTAGTGAACAGTGGTTCAATAACTGGGTGCCCCGGCCGAAAACCATCACCGACCAGCGGTTACTGGACGCAACTGCCGCGGCCATCGCCCGCAACGGCCCAGGGTTCACCCTGGCGCACGTCGCGGCGGGCGCCGGGGTGTCGGTCGGCACGGTGGCGCAGCGGTTCGGCTCGAAGGGCGGCCTGCTGCGCGCGTTGACCGTGGCGACCACGGCCCAAGTCACGGCGGGCATGCGCGCCGCCGCCGAGGCGGCACCGACCCCTGTGGACGGTGTCCGCGCGGCGGCGGCGACCTATGTCGGCCTCGGCGACGCCGAAAGCGCCGCCAACAACCTGGGCCAGCTCGGTGTCGATCTGCTCGACCCCGACCTGCGCGCCCTGCTCGGGCTGCACTACGCGGCGATGGAGGCCGAGCTGCGCCGGGCGCTGCGGGCGGCGGCGCCCGACCTGCCCGGCGCGCCGCCCGCCCCGCGCGCGGCCCGCGTGCTGCTCGCGGTCGTGAACGGAGTGTCGATGGACTGGTCGATCCGGCCGCACGGGCGGCTGGCCGACCGGCTGACCGAAGACGTCGACGCGGTGCTGGCGGCATGGCACCGGGGATAGGAGAACCGTCATGTTGGAAGGCAAAGTCGCGGTGGTCACGGGCGCGACCCGGGGCTGCGGGCGCGGCATCGCGATCGAACTCGGCGCGGCCGGGGCGACGGTGTACGTCACCGGACGTACGACACGCGAGTCCACGTCGCCGATGAACCGCCCGGAGACCATCGAAGAGACGGCGGAACTGGTCGACAAGGCAGGCGGCACGGGCATCGCGGTGCGCTGCGATTTCACCGTGGTGTCCGATGTGGACACACTGCGCGCCCGGATCGAGGCCGACCACGGCAGCGTGGACATCCTGGTGGACGACGTCTGGGGCGGCGACCCGTTCGTGCAGTTCGGCACCCCGTACTGGGAGTCCGATTTGGACAGAGCGCTTGGCGTGGTGCGCAACGGGATCGACACTCATCTGATCGCGCTGCACAAGCTGCTGCCGCTCGTGGTCGAGCAGCCCGGCGGACTGGTCATCGAGATCACCGACGGCGATGACGACGACTACCCGGGCACCGGAATCCCGTACTACTTGGTCAAGTCCGGCATCCGCGCGCTCGGGCGCGTGCTCGGCAAGGACCTCGCGGCGCACGGGGTCACCGGCCTCGCGGTGACCCCCGGCTACCTGCGCTCGGAGATGATGTTGGAGACCTTCGGCGTCACCGAGGCGACGTGGCGCGATGCCATCGCGAACCACCCGGACTACGTGCTGGCCGAGACGCCGCGCTACACCGGCCGCGCCGTCGCCGCGCTGGCCGCCGACCCGCAGGTGTCCCGGTTCGCGGGCCAAACCCTGGCGAGCTGGACCCTCATGCGCGAATACGGCTTCACCGACCTCGACGGCACCCGCCCGGACTGGGGCCGCTGGTACGCCGAGGTAGTGCTACCTGGGATCGACCGGTCCACTGTGGACGCTTCGGCCTACCGCTGAATCGGGTTGCTGTGCGCTGTGCGCTTGGCGCACGAGCCGACCTACCCGCACGCTCACCGGGTGTTCGTGAGCGTGCGGGTGGCAGGTCACTTGGGGGTGGGACCGACCTGGCCCGCGCGCAGAAGTTCCAGGATCTCGCGTTGGGTCTCTTCCATACCGCCGAAGCGGCCTTCCATACCGCCGAAGCGGCCTTCCAAGCCGTCGAAGCGGCCTTCCAAGCCGCCGATGCGGCCTTCCAAGCCGCCGAAGCGGGCGTCGATGCCGTCGAAGCGGGTGTCTATCTGGTCGAAGCGGACTTCGTGGTGGTTGAGGGTTTGCTGGATCTCGTCCAGACGGATTCCGTGTTGTTGCTGTACGTCCGCGACCGTCCCCAGCTTGGTGTTCGTCGCGTCGAGCAAGTCGTAGAGCGCATCGATATCCGCGCCGTGGCGGTCGATCTTGCGCTGGATCTCCGGCGAAGCCATGCCGGGAGCGTACGCGTCACAGACCCGTGATCACGAGCCCGCGGACACGTCTTTCCCGCATCGGGTGATTCGCGCCTATGTGCGCACCGACAACCACCGCGACGACGTTTGCGCTGGTCAGGCGTGCAAGGTGGTGAGGAAGGCGGCGAAGTCGGATCGGGGGAAGGCGAGCAGGGGGCCGGTCGGGTTCTTGGAGTCGCGGGCGGCGACCAGTGGCTCCGCGTGGGCGATCTCGACGCAGTCGGAGTTCGCGGTGCTGCGGCTGCTCTTGCGCCAGGCGAGGTGATCCGCGTGGGCGATCTCGACACAGTTGGAGTTCGCGGTGCTGCGGGTGCTCTTGCGCCAGGCGAGGTCGACGTGGGCGATCTCGACACAGTCGGAGGTTGCGCCGCTGCGGCTGCTCTTGCGCCAGGACAGTTGGGTGGGGTCCAACGGGGTCATGCGGAGATCGTGTCACAGCGCCGACACCGTGCGCGCGGCCGAGCGGATCACCTCGATCGACTCGTCCTCGTCCAGTGCCAGCTTGGCGAGGCCGTCCCATGATCGGCTGTAGGCGTCGATGTGCTCTTGCTCGTCCAGGAGCAGATTGGAAACCTTGTTCTCCAGCAGCACCAGGCTGGCCTCGTCGTCGTAGTCCATGATCACGAACGGGCCGTACAGGCCGGAATGCAGCCCGGCGGCAGTCGGCAGCACCCGAACGGTCACATTCGGCCGGGCCGCCGAGTCGGCCAGGTTCCGCAGTTGCCGGGCCAGCGCCTCGGCGTCGCCGATCGGGCGGGTGAGCACGCCTTCCTCGATGATCGCGTCGAGCCGCAGCGGCCGGGATCGGGACAGCAGACCCTGGCGGGACATCCGACTGGAGATCAGCAGATCCACCTGGTCGTCGGACAGGGCAGGCCCGGTGGCGCGGATGATCGCCCGCGCGTACTCGGTGCTTTGCAGCAGACCCGGGATCATCAGGGGTTGATAGCTGAACAGGGCGCTGGCCTCGGCCTCCAGGTCGATCCAGGTCTGCCAGTCGTCCGGGAGTTGGGCGCCGTGTACGCGCAGCCAGCCGCGCTGCGCGGCGTGGCGGGCCAGGTCCAGCAGGAACGCCCGGCGTTCCGCGCCGACGTCGAAGAAGTCGAGCAGCTTCTCCACGTCGTCGAAGTAGATCCCGCTCTCGCAGGTCTCGAACCGGCTGACCTTGCTGCCGGACATGTCGACCGACTTGGCCAGCTCGGCGCAGCTCATGCCGCTCGCCACGCGCAGCTTGCGCAACTCGAAGGCGATTCGGCGGGACCGGACCGACAGGCCGGCACGTCGTGGCATGGTGTACTCCGTTTCGGGCGGATTGGTTGCTCCAACCGTATGGTGTCCCGGGTCGAGTGCACACTAGGATTCACCCGATCAGATGACTTTACAGCGAATTGCAACGTCCCGATACTTTAAGCATGGAGAGCAACAACGGCTACGCGCCGATCATCGCCCTGCCCAACCCGCGGCGGTCCTGGCTGCTGCACTGCACGGACAGCGACCGGGACCTCGGGGTGTGCGAGGTGGCGGTGAACGACGGCACGGTGCTGATCGCGGGCCCCGACAACGAAGTGCTGTTCACCCTGGAGATGGACGACATCGCACTGTTCCGGGCGGCCCTGGACGCGGCGATCGAGGTGGCCGAACACGACCTGCGGACCCGCAGGCCGCGCCTGCTCCCCCGCGATCAGACGTCGCCCGGCCGGACGAGCCCGGTCTCGTAGGCGAGCACGACGGCCTGCACCCGGTCCCGCAGCTCCAACTTGGACAGCACCCGCCCGACATGGGTCTTCACCGTGGCCTCGGACAGGAACAGCTTGCGCGCGACCTCGGTGTTCGACAGCCCCTGCGCCATCAGCACGAGCACCTCCCGCTCGCGCTCGGTCAGCACGTCGAGCACGGCCGCGTCGCGCAGTTCGCCGCCGCCCGGGCCGAGGAACCGGTCGAGCAGCCGCCGCGTCACGCTCGGTGAGACCACGGCGTCGCCGCTGGCCACCGAGCGCAACGCGGACACCAGGTGACTCGGCGGGGTGTCCTTGAGCAGGAAGCCGCTCGCCCCGCAGCGCAGGGCCGACAACGCGTATTCGTCCAGGTCGAAGGTGGTCATCACGAGCACCTTCGACGTGCCGTTCTCGGTGATCACCTTGGTCGCCTCGACGCCGTCGAGCACCGGCATGCGCACGTCCATCAGCACCACGTCCGGGCGCAGCCGCTCGGCCAGCTCGATGGCCGCGCGCCCGTCGCCCGCCTCGCCGACGACCTCCATGTCCTCCTGCGCGCCGAGCACCATGCGGAACCCGACGCGCATCAGTTCCTGGTCGTCCACCAGCACAATCCTGATCACGCGGCCCAAGGTAGCCCCTCTACGCGGTGGTCACCGGCAGTACGGCCCGGACCAGCCAGCCGCCGCCGATGTTCGGGCCCGCCTGGAGCGTCCCGCCGAACACGTTCGCCCGCTCGCGCATGCCGATCAGCCCGTTGCCGCCCACCGTCGACAGCCCCCGTGACGTGCCCGGCCCGTTGTCGGAAATGTCCAGCTCCACCCGGTCCCCGACCCGCTTGACCTGCACGGCCGCGTGCGCGCCCGGCCCGGCGTGCTTGATGGTGTTGGTGAGCGCTTCCTGCACGATCCGGTAGATGCCCAGCCCGACGCCCGCAGGCAGGTCGTCCAGCTCGCCCGCGAGGTCCAGGCGCACCGGCACCCCGATCGCGCGCACCCGCTCGGCCAGGTCGGAGATCGACTGCGCGCCCGGCTGCGGCGTGCGGTCGGACTCGACGTTGTCACTGCGCAGCACGCCCAGCAGTCGCCGCAGCTCGGTCAGCGCCTCGCGGCCGGTGGCGGAGATGGTGTTGATCGCGCGTTCGGCCAGCTCCGGCTGCGACCGCACCGCGTACGCCGCGCCGTCCGCCTGCACCACGATCACGCTCACCGCGTGCGCCACCACGTCGTGCAGCTCGCGCGCGATCCGCGCCCGCTCCTCGCCCACGGCGATCCTGGCCTGCTGGTCGCGCTCGGTCTCCAGCAGCGCGAGCCGCCGCTCGACCTCGCCGTGGTAGGCCCGGCGGGCGCCGGAGAACTCGCCCAGCACCCAGCAGAACGCGAAGACCACCACGATGACCAGCGAGATCAGGATCGCATCGGCCATCCCGACCCGCCACAGCGCCCACGCGGTCGTGCCGACCGCCAGCCACACCGCGTACAGCGCGGCCTGCCGCCTGCCCACGTAGGTGACCAGCGTGTAGAGCGCGATGCCCAGCGCGACGTCGGCCAGCTTGAGGATCGAGGCGCCGGTGTGGGTGAAGAGCTGGCCGAACCCGCCCGCCAGGATGAGGTACGCGCAGAGCAGCGGACTGTGCCTGCGCACCACCAGCGGCACCAGCAGCACGGCGTCCACGAGCCAGTACGCCACGGGATGCACGCCCGCGGGCATCGCGAGCAACGCCAGCAGCTCCACGGCGGCAAGCAGCGCCGCGATGGCCGAGTCCCCGGCCATCGGATGCGCCTTCATCCACAAGCTCAACCGCCGCACCGCATGAGCGTAGGCAGTCACCCGCTCCGCGCGCGTCCACCCACCGTCGCACTTGACGATCCGCCCCAAGGTTGAGCGACCGGGCGGGAGTCGACACCGGGACGGGCCGGTCATGGCACGATTCGGGTCGGACCGAGGAGGATCGGCTTGACCACCGCCACCGAACAGCAGCATCTCGCCGGGCCGCTGTCCGCCGCCGTCGCCAATCTGTGCGAGCGCCTGCAGCCGCAGGTGTCCGCGCGCACCGCCGCCGGGTTCCGCGAGGTGCTGCGCAGGCTCTCCGCGCCGTTGCAGGTCGCGGTGGCCGGGCGGATCAAGTCGGGCAAGTCCACCCTGGTCAACGCGCTCATCGGGCGGCGGGTGGCGCCCACCGACGTCGGCGAGTGCACCCGGCTGGTCACCCGCTTCCAGTACGGCACCGTCGACCGGGTGGAGCTGGTCTTCTTCGACGGCCGCAAGCAGGTGCTGCCCTTCGACGTCGGCGGCATGATCCCCAAGGACCTCGAAGTCGACTTCGACCAGGTCTCCCACCTTGAGGCGTACCTGACCAACGCCGTCCTGCGCGACCTGACCGTCATCGACACCCCCGGCCTCGGCTCGCTCGACGCCGCCTCGGTCAAGCGCACCGAACAGCTCCTCGGCGCGGCCAAGCACCGCACCGAGGAGGACGCGGCGGAGTCCGACGAGCTGGACGACACCTCCCGCAACGCGGTCGCGGGCGCGGAGGCCGTGCTCTACGTCGTCACCCAGGGCGTCCGGGCCGACGACCAGCAGGCGCTGGCCGCGTTCACCGCCGCCACCGCGAGCCGCGAGGCGGGCCCGGTCAACGCGTTCGCCGTGCTGAACAAGGCCGACACGATCACCCCGGAGTCGGTCACCGGCAGCGACGGCGACGTGTGGAAGGCCGCGTGTCTGCTCGCCAAGAAGCAGGCCGCGACGCTCAAGCCGCGGGTGGCCGACGTGATCCCGGTGATCGGGCTGCTCGCCGAGTCGGCCGAGTCCGGCGGCTTCACCTCCGCCGACGCCGACGCGCTGCGCGCACTGTCCCACTTGGACGATGGCACCTGGGACACCATGCTGCTCTCGGCCGACATCTTCACCACCTGGGACTGCGAGGTTCCCGCGGGCACCCGCGCCCGGCTGCTGGCGACGCTCGACCTCTACGGCATCCGCGTCGCGGTCGACGCGCTCAAGGCCGACCCCGACCTGACCGCGGGCGCGCTGCGCCGCAGGCTGCTCGACGCCTCCGGGCTCGCCGGCGTGCGCGGCAGGCTCGACGCGGTGTTCCGGGTGCGGGCCGACGGCATCAAGGCCGCCGCCGCGCTGGCCTCGATCACCGCGCTGGCGCACGCGTCGGGCGATCCGGGTGAGCGCCAGCGCGTGCACGACGCGATCGAGGTGCTGCTGGCCAAGCCCGAGGCGCACCAACTGCGCCTGCTGGAGGCGCTGACCCTGGTCACCTCCGGCGCGGTCAACATGCCAGAAGACCTCGCCGAGGAGGTACTGCGGGTCGGCGGCAGCGCCGACATCGGCACGCAGTTGGGCATGAAAGGCCGACCGCACAAGGAGTTGTCGGCCTACGCGCTGGAGCGCGCCGGCTGGTGGCGGTCGTTCGCCTCCTTCGGCGCCACCCCGGCGCAGAGCCGGGTCGCGCACGTCGTGCACCGCTCGTATTTCCTTATCTGGCAACAACTCCGCAGCGACGGGTCGTCATGACCGTCGAGGATCGGCAACTCCGCGAACAGGCTGGGTGATCACCAAGTGGCTTCCTGGTTCAAGGCCAAGCGCAAGGACGACGAGGTCGAGGACTCCACCATCGAGGTGCGGGCGCAGGTGATCGCGGACGCCGTCCGTGCGGGCGAACCCGAGCAGCGAGCCGACGAGATCGAGCTGGTGGACGACTTCCGGGTGGAGCCCGCGCTGGTGAGCATCGCGCCGGAGCTCTACGACCAGGCGCTCGACGAACGCCGGTCGCTGGTGACGCTGTGCCTCTACGCGCACGACCGGGCCCGCAGCTCCGGGGTCGCCGAGCGGATCGAGGAGGGGCTCGCCGCGGTCGGGGTCACCGCGCTGCGGCCGGACGGCGACCGCTTCGACCCGGCGTTCCACGAGGCGGGCGGCACCGCCGACACCGCCGACGACGCGCTCGACGGCCGGGTCGCCGAGACCGAGGTCGTCGGCTTCAGCGATCGCGGGCAGGTGCTGCGGCCGCCGATCGTCACCGTCTACACCAGCAGGGCGACCACCGGATGACCCAGCCGCCGCTGTCGCTGCCCAAGCAGGTCGCGCAGGCCAGGGAGAAGCTGCTCGCGCTGCTCAAGGAGGCCGAGCCCGCGGCGGCGCAGTGGGTCGAGGAGATCCGGTCGCGGCGGAAGAAGAAGCCCTCGGTCGTCGTGGTCGGCGAGACGAACCGGGGCAAGAGTTCGCTGGTCAACGCCTTGATCGAGACGCCGGGACTGTCCCCTGTGGACGCCGACGTGGCGACGGCGACCTACCTGGTGTTCGGCCACGCGCCGAATTGGGAGGCGCGCGCCTGCTACCCCGGCCAGCTCGCGCCGGTCCCGGTCGACCTCGGCAAACTGATCAACTGGGTGTCGGCCTCCCACGAGCTGCCCGACGGCGAACTGCCGCCGCGCTACGTCGAGGTCGACGGCCCGGTGCCGCTGCTGGAGAAGCTGGTCATCGTGGACACCCCCGGCGTCGGCGGCCTCGACTCGGTGCACGGCGAGCTGGCCGTGGAGGCCGCCGCGTCGGCCACCGCGCTGCTGTTCGTTGTCGACGCGTCCGCGCCGTTCACCCTGGGCGAGCTGAACTTCCTCGCCGGCGTGGGCGAACGGGTCGAGACGGTGGTCTTCGCACTGTCCAAAGTGGACCAATACCGGGGTTGGCGGGAGGTGCTCGCGGCAAACCAGGCGCTGCTCGCCGAGTACGCGCCGCGCTTCGCCGGGGCCACCTTCCACCCGGTGTCGGCGCGCATGTTCGAACTGGCGGGCAAGGCGCCGAACCCGGACGCGGCGGGCATGCTCAGGGAGCGCTCGGGCGTCACCGAGCTCCAGGCCGCGCTGGAGTCGCTGCTCGTCGGCCGCTCGGCGATGCTGTCCGAGGCGAACACGTTGCGTGCCTTGTCATCCGCGCTCGGTGAGCTGAACGTCAAGCTGGACAACGAACGCCGCGCGCTCACCACCGGCGAGGCCGAGGCCGAGGCGCTGCGCGGGCGCAAGGACGAACTGACCGCCGAGCGCCGCTCGTCCACGCGCGGCTGGCAGGTCCGGCTGCGCAGCGAGATCCAGCGCGCCCGGCTGGAGAACGCGCACGAGGTCAGCCGCCAGATGCGCGACCTGCAATCGTGGTTCCGCCAGGCCATCGATGCGGCCGACCGCGACCGGCTCAAGGATCTGCCCGGCCAGGTAGACGCCGCCATGCAGATGGTGTCCGGCCGGATCAGCCACTCGGTGAGCGTGCGGCTCAACCAGGTCGCCGACACCGTCCTGTCCGAACTGTTCAGCGCCGACGAACTCGCCGTCATCCGCGCCCAGTTCGCCCGCTCCGGCCAGTCCCAGGTGATCCTGCGCGCCGCGGACAAGCGGATGCCGACGGCCGAGGACAAACTGCTGGTGTTCATGGGCGTCTCCGGCGGCATCGGCGCGGGCAAGATGGCCGTCATCCCGCTCGCGGGTGCCATCGCCGCGCCGATCCTGCTGGTGCCCACGATCATCATCGGCCTCGGCGCGGGCTGGTGGATCGCCCGCACCCGCAAGCACACCGCCGACAAGCAGCACATGAAGCTGTGGCTCAACGAATCGATCGCCGACTCACGGTCCACATTGGATCAACTGGTCTCCGAGCAGCTCATCGACGCCGAGTCGCAACTGTCCCTCGCGCTGGACGAGGCGCTGGGCAAGCGCATCGTGGGCATCGAGGAACAGCTCCGCGAGGTCGACAAGGCATTACGACTTGACGTGAGCGAGCGCCAGAAGCTGGTGACCGTGGTAAACAAGCGGCTGACCGACGTGGTTGCCGGGCGCGACCGCGCGGAGAAGCTGCTGGCGAGCATCCGCTCCGTGCGCGACAAATCCTGACCTGATCGGCGCCGACGAAGAACATCGGCAACGCCTGGAACCGGCTCGGCGACAGGTAAGTCATACCCGCAACCAGGACGAGAAAATCCCGCAAGGGACCAGTTAGGGGGCACCCGTGTACGTGGACGAGACCGGCGCCGACGACACCACCGACGCCACGGCGGACGACGCCGCCCAGGACGAACTCACCGTCGAGGTCGGCGGCGAGGAGTACGAGGTCGAGGAGAACTACGACTACGACAAGGACGGTGCCAACGACACCGCCGTCGTGCAGACCGAGGACGGCTACATGGCCTTCCACGACACCGACGGCGACGGCACCGCCGACACCATGGTCGAGCTCGACGAGGACGGCAACGTGACCGCCGCCGCCGAGTACGACGAGTCCTCCGGCGAGTGGACCGAGGCCGACGCCGACACCGTGGCGGCCCCCTCCGGCGACGGCGCGGACGGCCGGGGTTCCTCTTCGGACTCCGGTGGCAGCGACAGCGTCCCCGTGGCCACCGGCTCGGACGACGCGGGCGAGCCGAAGGACGCCACCGGCGGCGAGTCGATCACCGTCGACACCAAGCAGGGTGACGTCGAGGCCGGTCCGGCCGAGTACGACGCCGATGGCGACGGCACCAACGACACCGCCGTGGTCACCGACGAGCAGGGCAACACCTACGCCTTCACCGACTCGGACGGCGACGGCGAGGCCGACGAGGCGATCGTCATCGAGGCCGATGGCGACGTGACCGTGGCGCAGCACTCCGGCGAGGACGAGTGGACCACCGTCGAGACCGGCCACATCAACGCCGACGGCACCTACGAGTCCGAGGGCGCGAACGCCACCACCGCCGCCGACTCCGCCTGGCAGGGCTGAACCGACGCCGATCGAGGCGGAAAACCCGGTCCCGGCACGCGCTCCGCGTGCCGGGATCTTTCCTCGGATAGGGCGTGTGACGTGGGCAGACTCACTCTCCGTGGTGACCGTTCGGTAACCGGACACCCCAACGAGACCGCATCCGTGTACTGAATCGATTCCCTTATCGTTCTTGTGAGAGAACCGACAGGACAGGTATCGGTTACCTGCCCGTCACTTCGCTAACCTCGATGTATTCCTTCATGGCACGCCACCCGCTCCCACCACGGGCGGGGGCTCCGCCATTCGATGAGGACGCCGAGGTCCCGGTCGGGACAGCGGCGTCCTGATCGGCATTTCGGCGTTCAGTCAGGAGACGAGGCGAGATGACGGCAGTGACAATCCCTGGCGTTGACCAGGCACCGACGACACACAAGCGACTCCTGGCATGGGTACGCGAGGTGGCCGAGCTGACCGCCCCCGACGAGGTGGTCTGGGTCGACGGCTCCGACGAGGAGTGGACCCGACTCACCGACAAGCTGGTCGACGCGGGCACGTTCACCCGCTTGAAGAAGAAGCCGAACTCGTTCCACGCGGCGTCGGACCCCAACGACGTGGCGCGCGTCGAGGAGCGCACCTTCATCTGCTCGCACGACGCGGCGCAGTCTGGTCCCACCAACAACTGGATGGACCCGGCCGAGATGAAGGCCATCATGACCGAGCTGTACCGGGGCTGCATGCGTGGTCGCACCATGTACGTGATCCCGTTCTGCATGGGCCCGCTGGAGGCCGACAGCCCGATGCTCGGCGTGGAGATCACCGACTCCGAGTACGTCGTGGTCTCGATGAAGATCATGACCCGGATGGGCACCAAGGCGCTGGCGAAGTTCGTCGACGAGCACGGCGCCGAGCGCGACTTCGTGCCCGCGCTGCACTCGATCGGCGCGCCGCTGGAGCCCGGCCAGGCCGACGTCGCGTGGCCGTGCAGCGACACCAAGTACATCGTGCACTTCCCGGAGGAGCGGCTGATCTGGAGCTACGGCTCCGGCTACGGCGGCAACGCCCTGCTCGGCAAGAAGTGCTACTCGCTGCGCATCGCCTCGGTGATCGGCCACGACGAGGGCTGGCTCGCCGAGCACATGCTGATCCTCAAGCTCACCTCGCCCGAGAAGAAGGTCTACTTCATCGCGGCGGCGTTCCCGAGCGCGTGCGGCAAGACCAACCTGGCGATGCTGGAGCCGACCATCCCGGGCTGGAAGGTCGAGACCATCGGCGACGACATCGCCTGGATGCGTTTCGGCGCGGACGGCCGCATCTACGCGGTCAACCCGGAGAACGGCTTCTTCGGCGTCGCCCCCGGCACCGACTTCCACACCAACCCGAACGCGATGCGCACCATCGCCAAGGGCAACTCGCTGTTCACCAACGTGGCGCTGACCGACGAGGGCGACATCTGGTGGGAGGGCATGGGCGAGCCGCCCGCGCACCTCACCTCGTGGAAGAAGCAGGACTGGACCCCGGCGTCGGAGGAGAAGAGCGCGCACCCGAACTCGCGCTACTGCACGCCGATCGACCAGTGCGACACCAAGGCCGCCGAGTGGGACGACCCGAACGGCGTGCCGATCTCGGCGATCTTCTTCGGCGGCCGCCGCGCCACCACGATCCCGCTGATCACCGAGTCGCGCGACTGGCAGCACGGCACCTTCATGGGCGCCACGCTGTCGAGTGAGACCACCGCCGCCGCCGTCGGCAAGGTCGGCGTCGTGCGGCGCGACCCGATGGCGATGCTGCCGTTCATCGGCTACCACGCGGGCGACTACTTCCAGCACTGGATCGACACCGGCAAGAGCGCCGACGCGACCAAGCTGCCGAAGATCTTCTACGTCAACTGGTTCCGTCGCGGCGACGACAAGCGCTTCCTGTGGCCCGGGTTCGGCGAGAACTCGCGCGTGCTGAAGTGGGCCATCGAGCGCATCGAGGGCAAGGCCGTGGCCGCCGAGACCCCGATCGGCTGGGTGCCCACCGCCGACGACCTGGACCTCACCGGCCTGGACGACGACCGCGCCGACATCGAGGCATCCCTCAAGGTCGACGCCGACGAGTGGCGCGCCGAGCTGCCGCTGATCGAGGAGTGGTTCACCAAGATCGGCGACAAGCTGCCCACCTCCCTGCGCGACGAGCTGGACTCGCTGCGGCAGCGCCTGGGCTGAGCACCGACCGAGAGTCACCGAGAAGGCCACCGCGCGCGCGGTGGCCTTCTCGGCGTCTGGACAATCAGGGGTGCCTGACGAGACATGCGGAGGTCGAGTGCGCGAGGCGGCGAGGTGGCAGTGGCGGCTGTCGGGCGCCGACGACCGGGTGCACGCCTTCCCCGGTGACGAGCGGCCCGCGAGCTTCGTGCACGCCGCGTGCGCGCACACCGTGCCGTTCGGCCAGATCACCCGCACGCACCAGGGCGTCCGCTGCCTGCCGTGTCTGCTCATCATCGGTGACCTCCTGGCCGACCGGTACGGCTGCCTCAGCTGAGGATGGCGCTGTGGGTAGATCGGCGCCGAACGTCCCCGGTGTCGCTGTGGGCTGCGGGCCAAGTTGTCCACAGGCTGTGGACACACTTGTGCACAGCCTGTGGAAAGAGGGAGGAAAGAGTGGACGAATCCCGGCGGCGATTCTGGTGTGGTGAATCAGTGACGTGCCTTCGCCGGGGCTCTAGTGTTGCCCGGCACACACCGACGTGAGCGAGGTAGCCATGGCACCGCCCGGAAAGGCGGGTTCCGGTCTGCGCTGGAGCCCCTGGAACCTGCTGCTGCTGGTTCCGATGATCTGGCTGATCACCCCCCTGTTCAACCGCACCGGCCCCGAGCTGTTCGGGATGCCGTTCTTCTACTGGTTCCAGTTCCTCGGCATCCTGGTCGGCGTCACCTGCACGTCGATCGTGTTCGTCAAGACCAGAGACGTGCCCGCCGAGCCCGGCGACGACGAGGGGGTGGCGCGATGAGCGACCTGCAGTGGCCCGAGCTGATCATCTTCACCGTGCTGTTCGGCGTGGTGACGATCATGGGGTTCGTCGCGGCGAAATGGCAGGCGGGCGACACCCTCGACCACCTCGACGAGTGGGGTCTGGGCGGGCGCAAGTTCGGCTCCTGGATCACCTGGTTCCTCATCGGCGGCGACCTCTACACCGCGTACACCTTTGTCGCGGTCCCGGCGCTGATGTTCAGCGCGGGCGCGGCGGGCTTCTTCGCGCTGCCCTACACCGTGATCGTGTACCCGATCGTCTTCATGCCGCTGCTGCGCATGTGGTCGGTGTCGCGCGTGCACGGCTACGTCACCCCGGCCGACTTCGTTCGCGGCCGCTACGGCTCGCCCGTGCTGGCGCTGCTCGTCGCGATCACCGGGATCGTGGCCACCATGCCCTACATCGCGTTGCAGCTCGTCGGCCTGGAGGCGGTGCTGCGCACGCTGGGCTTCAACGGCTCGGGCATCGTCGGGCACCTGCCGCTGCTGATCGCGTTCATCATCCTCGCGGTCTACACCTACAAGTCGGGGCTGCGCGCGCCCGCGCTGATCGCGTTCGTCAAGGACATCCTGATCTACGTGGTCATCATCGTCGCGGTGATCTACCTGCCGATCAAACTGGGCGGCTGGGCCGAGATATTCGGCTCGGCGAACGAGAAGTTCGCCGCGTCGCCCGCCCCCGGCGACGGCATCCTGCTCAACGGCAACAACCAGCTCCAGTACGCCACCCTCGCGCTCGGCTCGGCGCTCGCGCTGTTCCTCTACCCGCACTCGATCACCGGGGTGCTCGCCTCGCGCGGGCGTACGGTGATCAAGCGCAACATGTCCGCGCTGCCCGCGTATTCACTGCTGCTCGGCCTGCTCGCGCTGCTCGGCTTCATGGCCATCGCCGCGGGCACGAAACCGCTGGTCAACCAGGCGACGGGCAACCCGGACACGAACACGATCGTGCCGAACCTGTTCGAGCAGCAGTTCCCGTCGTGGTTCGCGGGCATCGCGTTCGCCGCCATCGGGATCGGCGCGCTCGTGCCCGCCGCGATCATGTCGATCGCCGCCGCGAACCTGTGGACGCGCAACGTCTACAAGGAGTACATCCGCAAGGACGCCAACCCGAAGCAGGAGGCGCAGCAGGCCAAGTACGCCTCGCTGGTGGTGAAGTTCGGCGCGGTCGCGTTCATCCTGTTCATCGACCCGCAGTTCTCCATCGACCTGCAGCTCATCGGCGGTGTGATGATCTTGCAGACGCTGCCCGCGGTCGCCATCGCGCTCTACACCCGCTGGTTCCACGTGTGGGGCCTGGTCGCGGGTTGGGTCGTCGGCATGACCTGGGGCATGGTGCAGCTCTACAACATCCCCAGCGCCGACGGGAAGCGCGCGCACTTCGGCGGGTCCGCGCTCAAGCTGGGCGAGCTGGACGTGTTCGGCTGGCACCCGTTCGCGGGCTCGACCGTGCAGATCTACGTGGGCATCCTGGCGCTCGCGGCGAACCTGCTGGTCGCCGTGGTGGTGACGGTCATCGCCCGGCGGATGCACAAGTTCAACGGCACCGACCAGACCAACCCCGAGGACTACCACGTCGACGAGGACAGCAAGCGGTTGCGCAAGGTGGGCGCCCACTGAGTGAGCGGTGCAGGCCCCGGACCCCGGGGCCTGCACCCGCTATCTGCTGCGCGTCGCGCGTATCGCGACCAGCACGAGTGCGCTGATCACCGCCGGGACGACGCCCGCGAGTACCACGGTCACCGCCAGCCCGGCGACGATGAGCGACACCATCAGCAGGGCGAGGCGCAGCGTCGGCGCCCAGCCGCCGAACGCGCGTTCGGCGGCGAGCATGAGCCGGTCACCGGTCGTCCGGCGCGACTGTCGGTCAGACCCGGCGGCGGGACTCGACGCGCGCGCCGGGCGGCGGTCGGGTCCGAAGGTCAGGTGCAGGGTGCGGCGGTCGTCCGTTCGGGTGGACTCCGGTCCTGTCACGGTCAAGGTTTTCGAGCTCCTTTTGAGATCTCTTGTTCACCCTGAAGTGTCCTCCTCGCCCCGGTTCGATCTTGTTGCTACTCAGAAGTAGACGATGAGCGGAGCGTGTTCAGCGATGAGCGGTGGACTGTGATGTGCCTCACCTATCGGGTGAATCGACGACTGGCCGCTACATCGGATGGGCTACCACCGCCGCCATCTGCCGATCATTGCGCTGAACGGGTGGAGTAACGCCGATCCTGTTGACTCCGCAGGGTCAGCCCCTCCAGCCGCGACTAGTTTCACCGACATGACCGACACTGTGAGCCGCTTCGGCACCGTCGAGTTGCCCGACCTGCCCGAAGACCTGCGCGCGCGGATCGGTGCGATAGCCGAGAAGTCCGGCTTCGTGCCCAACGTGTTCCTCGGCCTTGGCCACCGCCCGGCCGAGCTGCGCGCCTTCCTCGACTACCACGACGCCCTCATGGATTCGGACGACGGACTGAGCAAGGCCGAACGCGAACTGGTCGTCGTCGCCACCTCGGGCGCCAACCACTGCACCTACTGCGTGGTGGCCCACGGCGCGATCCTGCGCATCCGCACCAAGGACCCGCACATCGCCGACCACGTCGCCGCGAACCCGTGGTCCGCGCCCCTCACCGACCGCCAGCGCGCCATAGTCGATCTGGCCCTCGCACTCTCAGTGGACTCGGCCTCCTTCGGCGACCACGACATAGCCCTGGCCCACGAGGCCGGCTTGGCCGACCAGGAGATTTGGGACATCGGCGCGATCACGGCGTTCTTCGCCATGTCCAACCGCCTGGCCCACCTGATGTCCCTACGCCCCAACAACGAGTTCTACCTGATGGGCCGCACCCCCCGCCCCTGACCTGCGGCGACCTGTCCGATGTGGACCTCGCGGCGGAGACCTTCCCGGGTGTGGATCTGGGGTCGTGGCCTGGAGGGTTGGCTGGGGATTGGTTGATGCGCAGCTGGGGTCGTGGTCTGGAGGGTTCGCCCGGGGATTGGTTGGTGCGCGGTTGGGGTCGTGGTCTGGAGGGTTCGCGAGGATCTGTCCGAATGCGCACCTATGGCAGGCGAGCACCTATCCGGTGCGCACCCCGTGGTCTCGACGGGCGACCAGGGCCGCGGCTCCCACCACTCCCGCGTCCTTGCCCAGCGCCGCAGGTACAACCCGGAGATCGCCCACGTACGACAGCCGCGCATGCTCGGCGACCGCCGCCCTGATCGGCGCGAACAGCAGCTCACCCGCGTTCGCCACCCCGCCGCCCACCACGGCCAGATCCAGATCGGTCACCGCGGCCACCCCCACAATGGCCCGCCCAACCGCCCGCCCACCCCGCTCGAACGCGGCTTTGGCGATCTCGTCGCCCGCCATCGCGGCTGCCGCGAGCTGCGCCGCGTCCGCATGCTCCGGCGCCTGCCACCCTCGCGACCGGGCCCACCGCACCATGTTCGGCCCACTGGCCACTGTCTCCACACACCCGCGCCCACCACACACGCACGGATCCCCATCCGCGTCGGCCACCACATGCCCGATATGCCCGGCGTTGCCCGTGCGCCCCCCATATCCCCGACCGGCGAGCACCAGCCCCCCCCCACCGCCCGGAGGCCCCACCCCCCCCCCCCGCGCCCACGCCCCCGGGCCCCCGCCCCCCCCCGCAGGCCCCCC